>NZ_JBHZAV010000079.1:0-42836 GCF_042754445.1 Embleya sp. NPDC059213 | reverse complement strand
CGGCCACCCGGCCCGGCCACCCAGCCCGGCCGAGCAGCCCGGCTACCTTGCCGGGCCAAGCAGCCCGGCCACCCAACCCGGTCACCCAACGCGGCCAAGCAGCCCGGCCACCCGACCCGGCCAAGCAGCCCGGTCACCCAGCCCGGCTACCTTGCCGGGCCGAGCAGCCCGGTCACCCAGCCCGCTCACCCAACCCGCCCAAGTTGCCGCCCGGCCAAGTTGCCCGGCCGAACGGCCCGGTCACCCGGCCCGGCCGGCGTTTGAGGCCAACTCAGCCCGGCCGGCGCTTGAGGCCGAATAGCCCGGCCGGCGCCTGAGGCCACCCGCCCGTCGGGCGAAGGCCATGCAGCGCCATGCGGCGACGAGCATCGCGGCGACGAGCATCGCGGCGACGAGCATCGCGGCGACGAGCACCTCACCGGGAGCGCCACAGCGAGGTCAGGACGTCGCCGTTGAAGCGGCCGATCACGCCCAGGGGGATGCCCTTGGGGCACACCGCGGTGCATTCGCCGGTGTTGGTGCAGCCGCCGAAGTCCGCTTCGTCGTGGGCATGGATCATCGCCTCGACGCGGGTGTCCTGCTCCACCGCGCCCTGGGGCAACAGGCCCAGGTGGGTGGCCTTGGCGGCGGTGAACAACATCGCCGAGCCGTTCGGGCAGGCCGCCACGCACGCACCGCAGCCGATGCAGGTCGCGGCCTCGAACGCGGCGTCCGCGTCGGCCTTGGGGATCGGGGTGGCGTGCGCCTCGGGCGCCGACCCGGTGGGCGCGGTCACATAGCCGCCCGCCTCGATGATCCGGTCCAGGCCCGAGCGGTCCACCACCAGGTCCTTGACCACCGGGAAGGCCGCCGCGCGCCACGGCTCGACGTCGATGGTCTGCCCGTCGCGGAAGTGCCGTAGATGCAACTGGCAGGTCGTGGTGGCCTTCTGCGGCCCGTGCGGCACCCCGTCGATGACCAGGCTGCACGCGCCGCAGATGCCCTCACGGCAGTCGTGGTCGAAGGCCACCGGCTCGTCGCCGCTCTCGGTGAGTCGCTCGTTGAGCACGTCGAGCAACTCCAGGAAGGACATGTCCGCCGACGCGTCCGGCACGTCGTAGGAGACCATGCCGCCCCGATCCTCGGGACCCTTCTGTCGCCAGATGCGCAGGGTGAGCTTCATGCGTAGTTCCTCGTGGCCAGGGTGACGTTGTCGAAGGTGAGTTGCTCCCGGTGCAGGACCGGCGCGCCGTCGGTGTACTCCCACGCGGCGACATAGGCGAACGCCTCGTCGTCCCGGGCCGCCTCGCCGCCGGCGCTTTGGTGCTCGGCGCGGAAGTGGCCGCCGCAGGACTCCTCGCGGTGCAGCGCGTCCAGGCACATCAGCTCGGCGAGTTCGAGGAAGTCGGCGACCCGGCCGGCCTTCTCCAGCGACTGGTTCAACCCCGCACCGGTCCCCGGCACCCGCAACCGCGACCAGAACTGCGCACGCAGCTCCGGGATCCGGGCCAGCGCCTCGCGCAGCCCGGCCGCGTCCCGCTCCATGCCGCACTTCTCCCACATCAGCAGCCCCAGCTCGCGGTGGAAGTGGTCCGCGGACAGATCGCCGTCGATGGCGAGCAGCCGCTTGACCCGGTCCTGGACACCGGCCTCGGTGGCCACCAGCTCCGGATCGTCCGCGTCCACCGGCTCGAACGGCCCCTGGGCGAGGTAGTGGGTGAGCGTGGTCGGCAGGACGAAGTAGCCGTCGGCCAGCCCCTGCATGAGCGCCGAGGCGCCCAGCCGGTTCGCGCCGTGGTCGGAGAAGTTCGCCTCGCCGATCACGAACAGGCCCGCGATGGTGGACTGGAGGTCGTAGTCGACCCACAACCCGCCCATCGTGTAGTGCACCGCCGGGTAGATCCGCATCGGCACGGTGTACGGGTCCTCGCCGGTGATCCGCTCGTACATCGCGAAGAGGTTCCCGTACTTCTCCTCGACCGCCGGCGCGCCCAACCGCTCGATGGCGTCCGCGAAGTCGAGGTAGACGCCCAGTCCGCCCGGCCCCACGCCGCGCCCCTCGTCGCAGACCCGCTTGGCCGCGCGCGAGGCGATGTCGCGCGGGACCAGGTTGCCGAAGGCCGGATACATGCGCTCCAGGAAGTAGTCCCGCTCCGCCATCGGGATCTCGCCGGGCGCGCGCGTGTCGCCGCCGGTGGCGGGCACCCACACCCGGCCGTCGTTGCGCAGCGACTCGCTCATCAGGGTGAGCTTGGACTGGTGCTCCCCGGAGACCGGGATGCAGGTCGGGTGGATCTGGGTGAAGCACGGGTTGGCGAACAGCGCGCCGCGGCGATGTGCGCGCCACACCGCGCTCGCGTTGCAGCCCATCGCGTTCGTGGACAGGAAGTAGGCGTTGCCGTAGCCGCCGGTGGCCAGCACCACCGCCTCGGCCAGGTGGGTGGAGACCTCGCCGGTGACCAGGTCGCGCACCACCACGCCGCGGGCCCGCCCGTCCACCACCACCAGGTCGAGCATCTCGGTGCGCGCGTGCACGGTGACGTTGCCGGCCGCGACCTGGCGCGACATCGCCTGGTAGGCGCCGAGCAGGAGTTGCTGGCCGGTCTGGCCACGCGCGTAGAAGGTCCGGGAGACCTGGGCGCCCCCGAACGAGCGCGTGTCCAGCAGGCCGCCGTAGTCGCGTGCGAACGGCACGCCCTGCGCGACGCACTGGTCGATGATCTGCGTGCTGACCTCGGCCAGGCGGTGCACGTTGGCCTCGCGGGCGCGGAAGTCGCCGCCCTTGATGGTGTCCTTGAACAGCCGGGCCACGCTGTCGCCGTCGCCGCGGTAGTTCTTGGCGGCGTTGATGCCCCCCTGCGCGGCGATGCTGTGTGCCCGGCGCGGCGAGTCCTGGTAGCAGAACGAGGTGACGGGATGGCCCAGTTCGGCCAGCGTGGCGGCGGCGGAGGCGCCCGCGAGGCCGGTGCCGACCACGATCACCGGGAGCCGGCGCCGGTTCGCCGGGTTGACCAGCCGCGCGGCCAGGCGGCGCTGCTCCCAGCGCCCGGCCAGATCGCCGGCGGGGGCGGCGTGGTCGGCGATCTCCGCGCCGACGGTGTACCGCGCGTACTCGGTGTGCCCGGCGGGCTCGGTGTATTCGGTGTACTCGGTGTGCGGGTCCATCACGTTCACCCCACGATTCCGACGGTCACGGCGAACGGCACGGACAGGAATCCGACCGTCATCAGTACGGCGTAGCCGGTCGCGATCGAGGCGATCAGCCGCTCGGTCCCCGGTCGTTGCCGACCGAGCGTGCGGGTCATGCTCCATACGCCGTGCCGCAGGTGGAAGCCGACCGCGACCACCGCGACCGTGTAGATCGCGGTGATGTACCAGTGCTCGAAGTCGGCGGTGACGTTCGTGTACGGCTTGCCGGAGGCGCCGACCGGGTTGGCCACCCCGACGGTCAGGTCGAGCAGGTGGTAGACCACGAACAGGGCGATGATCACCCCGCCCCAGCGCATCGTGCGGGCCGCGTACGAGCCCTGCACCGGCGGGCGGTGCACGTACTTGACCGGCCGGGCCCGGCGGGCGCGGCGGGTGAGCAGGATCGCCATCGCCATGTGCACGAGCACGCTCACCGTCAGCGCCGCGCGGATGATCCACAGCGTGCCCTCGTGCGGAACCAGCGGTTCGCCGATGGTGCGCAACCAGTGGGCGTAGTGGTCGAAGCTCGACTCGCCGAAGAAGATCTTCAGATTGCCCAGCATGTGGGCGGTCAGGTAGGCAAGGAGCACGGCACCGCTGAGCGCCATCGCGATTTTCATCACCACGGTCGAGCGGTGCGACGCTCCCTGCCTGCGCCGCCCGGCGGATGCGGGAGCGCGGGTCAGGGTCGCCATGTGCTCGACGGTAGGTGGACCGAGGTCATGCCGTCCAAGACCGGAAATGCCTCGTTTCGATAGCTGCCGGCTATGCGAGGCTGGGGATATGCAGTTTCAGCAGCTCGTCTACTTCGTCGCGGTCGCCGAGACCCGGCACTTCACCCGGGCGGCGGCGCGCTCGCATGTCGCCCAACCGTCGTTGTCCAAGCAGATTCGGTCCCTGGAGCACGAGTTGGGCGCCGAACTGTTCACCCGGGTGCGCGGCAACATCGCGTTGACCCCGGCGGGGGAGCGGTTGTTGCCGATCGCGCGGCGGATCCTGGCGGACGTGGACGTGGCCCACCTGGAGGTGGCCGAACTGGTCGGGCTGCGCTCGGGTCGGGTGCGGATCGGCGCCACGCCGTCGTTGTCGGCGAGCCTGCTGGCCGAGGTGCTGCGCAGCTTCCAGGACCGCTACGCCGGCATCCGGCTGCTGGTCGACGAGAACGGCTCGCGCGACCTGGTGCGCTCGCTGCTGCGCGGTGACCTGGATCTGGCGCTGATCGTGGTGCCGCCGCAGGGGGTGGGCGCGGCGCTGACCACCGAACCGCTGCTGCGCGAGGACCTGGTGCTCGCGGGTACGCCGCCGGTGGCCGGTGCGACGGTGCCGATCGCGGCGCTGCGCGGGGTGCGGCTGGTGATGTTCCGGGACGGCTACGACCTGCGTGAGGCGACCTTGACGGCGTGTCACGAGGCGGGTTTCGAGCCGGAGTTCGCGATCGAGGGCGGCGAGATGGACGCGGTGCTGCGGTTCGTCGAGGTGGGCCTGGGGCCGGCGATCGTGCCGAGCATGGTGCTGGCCGGGCGGCCGGGCCTGACCGCGACGCCGCTCACCCCGCCGGGCCTGTCCCGCACCATCGCGCTCGCGCACCGCAGCGACGCCGCGCTCACCCACGCGGCGCGGGCGTTCCGGCACGAGTTGCGGGCGTTCCTGACCCCGGAGCGGCTGCCGGCGGGCGTCGAGCGCATCGGCGCCGAACGGTGACCCGACGGCGACGGCGATACGCCGCCCGCGCCTGCGACGGCGTGCCTCAGCCCAGCGGCATGATCAGGCAGGTCGTGGTCGCCGTGGCGAGCAATCGGCCCTGGTGGTCCGTGAGTTCGGCCTCGGCGGTGCGGATGGTGCGTCCCCGGTGGATGACCCGACCCTCGGCGCGCAGCTTGCTGCCGTCCAGTGGGCCCGGGCGCAGGTAGCGCACCGAGATGTCCAGCGACGTGTAGCCGGTGGCGGGCGGCAGTGTGGTGTGCACCGCGCAGGCCATCGCCGAGTCGAGCAGGGTAGCCGCGATGCCACCGTGCATGGTGCCGATCGGGTTGGCGAACTCGGGCCGCGCGGCCGCGCCGAACACGATCCGGCCGTCCTCGACCTCTTCCGGCTCCATGCCGATGAACGGGCCGATTCCCGTGGGCATGCCGTGGTCCCGCAGTGCCTGGAGCTGCTCCAGACCGGTCGGTCCCGCCGTCGACGACGCAGTGCTCATCCCGAACCCCTCACCTGAGTTGACGTTGTCAAGTTGACAACGTCAACTCGGCGGCTGTCAACTGGGGTGGTGCCTGCCACCAGCCGATCCCGCGCCCGCGCCCGCGCCCGACCCGGGGACGGGGCGCTGCTGCGCGACGAGATCCTGCGCGCGGCGACCGCGCTGCTCGACGAGGCCGGCGACGAGTCCGCGCTGACGTTGCGCGCGGTGGCCGCACGGGCGGGGGTGACGACTCCGTCGGTATACCTGCACTTCGCGAACAAGCAGGATCTGGTCGAGGCGGTCTGCCTGGCGGTGTGGGAGGACCTCGGGCGGCGGATGCGCGAGGCGGGGACCGGTGTCGAGGACCCGTACCAGTCGATGCGCCGCCGCGGTGCCGCCTTCGTTCGCTTCGGGCTCGAACACCCGGTGCAGTACCGCCTGTTGATGATGCGGCCGAGGTCCGCCGGGCAGACCGGGTGGACCGCGGCGGATGCCTGCCTGGCCTACGTCGGCGAGGCGATCCAGCCGTGTCTGGACGCGGGTGTCCTGGTCGGCGATCCGACCCGGCTGACCCTGCAGATGCTCGCGGCGCTGCACGGACTGGTCGCGCTGTATCTCGCGCAGCCGGACTATCCGTGGCCCGACGACGTGGAGACGATGGCGGACGAGGTGACCCGGATGGCCGGGTTGGGCTCGGCGCTCGCCGGGCGGTTGCGCGGTCCCGGTCCGGCGCCGAGCACGAGCGCCTTCGCGGCGGGCTTCGACGCGCTGGCGGAGCGGCTGCACCCGCCGCGGCACGGCGCAGCCGAGGGCGGTCGACCCTCGGGCGGCGGGCCGCTCCCGTAGCGGCAGGAGGGGGAGGCGGCCGCGCGCCCGGTGGCGTCGGGGTCAGTGACCCTTGCGCTTGTCCGCCTGCTTCTTCACCTTGTCCACGATGGACTTGACCTTGTCCGGGTTCTTCTTGGCGTAGTCGGTCGCCTTCTTGATCAGCTTGTCGAGACCGGCCATGACGCCCACTCCTTGTTCGGTACGGGGCGGTCGCGCCGCCACCGTGTCGCTGCGTGCTTCGTGCTCTGGTTCAGGATCAACCGCCGTCCGCGCCGAATCGTTCCCCGATGCGACGTCAGGGCCGCACCGAGGACGATGCGGCCCTGTTGCACGGCGGGTGCGGGTCGTGCGCCCGGGTGCGAACCCGGGAATCGGCTCAGACGTTGACGCCGAAGTCCTTCGCGATGCCGGCGAGACCCGAGGCGTAACCCTGGCCGACCGCGCGGAACTTCCACTCGTTGCCGTTGCGGTACAGCTCACCGAAGACCATCGCGGTCTCGGTGGACGCGTCCTCGGTGAGGTCGTAGCGGGCGAGCTCGTTGTTGTCCGCGCGGTTGACCACCCGGATGTACGCGTTGCGCACCTGGCCGAAGGACTGGTCCCGGGCCACCGCGTCGTGGATGGACACCGGGAAGACCACCCGCTGGACATCGGCCGGCACGGACGCGAGGTCGACGTTGACGGTCTCGTCGTCGCCCTCGCCCTCACCGGTGAGGTTGTCGCCGGTGTGCTGGACCGAGCCGTCGGGGCTGGTCAGGTTGTTGTAGAAGACGAAGTGCAGATCGGACAACACCCGACCGTCGTTGCCGAGCAGCAGCGCGCTCGCGTCGAGGTCGAAGTCCGCACCGGTCGTGCTGCGCGCATCCCATCCGAGACCCACCGCGACCGCGGTGAGGCCGGGCGCGGCCTTGGACAGGGATACGTTGCCGCCCTTGGCGAGGCTGACTCCCATGGCAGTGCTTCCTTCCCTCGTGCATATCGGGGTACAGGCGGATCGGGTGATCACGCGACGGCCGCCCGATGGGTAAATCTACAGGACTGTAGAAGCCCGGCGTGCGCCGGCGCGACGTGCGCATGTCGTGTGACGTGCGATCGCCAATGCAGTGATACCCCATCCCACCATCGACGGACGACAACGGGCAGCCGAACTCTCGGTACGGGTCCGTTGTTTCGGCCGTATCCGGGCGGATTCACGCGCTCACGGGCGCAGTCCGCCCCTGATCGGGCACCCGGGCAAAGAGTCGGAACGCCTCGCCGACGACGTCGGCGGTGAGCGTTCCGCCCAGCGTCGCCAGCCGCCCGTCGAGCGAACGCAACCCCAGACCCGCGCCGGTCGGCCCGGGATCGGCGTCGGCGCGCACACCGTCGTTGGTCAGGACCAGGACGACCGCACCGTCCGGCTCGACCGACGCGGTGATCGTGCACCGGCTCGCCGCGCTGTGCCGCAGCACGTTGGTGGCGCCCTCGCGCAGCACGGTCGCCAGCACGGTGTCGACGCCCGCGGGCAACTCGCCCACGTCGACGGCCACCTCCACCACCATCCCGGCCCCGGCCAGCACGTCCCGGGCGATCCGCGCCTCCACCGCCAACGACATCCCGCGATAACCGCCCGCGACCGTGCCCACGTCGGCCAGCGCCTGTCGGGCCAACGCCAGGCCCTCGGTGACCTGGGCCGCCGCCGCCGGCGGATCGCGGTCGACCAGGCGCAGCGCCAACTGGCTCTTGAGCACCAGCGCGGACAGGCTGAACCCGAGCAGATCGTGCAGGTCGTGCCCCAGCCGCAGCCGCTCGCGGGCCACCTGCGCGGCGGCCAACTCGATCCGGGCCACCCGCAACGCCCGCGCCAGGTCGGCCATCCGAACCAGCCCGTACACCAGCGCGGCGCGCTCCAGGATCCACACCACGTGATACACGTGGTCGAGCGCGGTCGGACTCCAGGTACCGAAGTACAGGTCGTGACACGCGAACCCGGCCACCGCGAGCACCCGCCACGGCCCACGCAGCAGGAGCAGCGCGGGCCCGGCCAGGAACAGTCCCACCGACCAGACCCGGGCGTCGAAGACCACCAGCGGCAGGTAGGCGAGCCCGATCTGCGCCGCGAACGTCCACTGCCACCGGCGCGGTCGCCCACCCGGCGCCGGTGTGCAGTTGCGGATGTAGAGCGCGACGAAGGCGATCAGCAGCAACACGAACAGTGCCCGGCGGCCGGGGGAGTAGTCGCTCGTGGCCGACACCCGCAGCGGCAGCGGCACGATGATCAGCACCAGGATCACCACCCGCAACACCGCGACCGCGCGCGGCGTCGGCTCGTCGGTGATCGCCGGCGGCGCGGTGCTCTCGACGCTCTTGTGCGCGTGCGCGAAGGCCCGGGCCGAGGTCATCGCGCTCCTGGCCTCGGCCAGCGCGTCGGCCAGTTCCGGGCGGGTGCGTTCGGGGTGCTCGCGCAGTCCGGCCGGCAGCGCCTCGCCGCGGGCCAGGATGCGGGTCAGGCTCGCCCCGACGCCGTCGCTGAGTTGCCGGGCGAAGCCCAGCCGTTCGCGGGCGACCTCGGCGTCGGCGAGCGCGGTACGGGTCGCGGCCAGCGCGGCGACCAGGTCGGCCAGCCCGGCCGACGCGTACACCGCCAGACCGACCAGCGCGGCCTGCCCCACCACCAGATACAGCGCCTCCACCACGGTCGGCCGCACCGCGAGCGCGACCGGCACCTGGGCGGCCACCACCGCCAGGAACCCGACCCAGCCCGTCCAGGCCGGCCGCAACAGGAGCAGGGCGGCGCCGGCCAGGAAGCCCGGGTTGCCGTACCAGGTGTCGTGGAACCAGGTCATCGGCAGATAGGTGAGCACGGCCTGGGCGCCGAGCGTCCACCTCCACCCGGCCGGTCGCGAGCCGTCCGCCGGGCGTACGCAATTGCGCAGATGCAGGGTGACCAGGGCGAGCAGGAGCCCCAGCGCGATCGCCTTGGCGCCGGTCGACAACCGCGTCGATTGCACCAGACCGACGAAGCCGCCGAAGAAGAACCCACCGGTGACCGCCATGATCACCACCTGCGCGAGCAGCGCCGCCGGCCCGCCGTCCGAGTGCGGACCGAAGGCGACCCGCGGCGCGCCGCGGCGAACCCTCGACACCACCATGACCATCCCCCGTGCTGTCGCGCGACGCTCCCGCCGCCCCCGCCGGCGGTGGCGCCGAGCATGCTCGCGGCCCGGATCCGGGACCCGGCCGACACCCATGCCCGGACGGCAGGCAAACCGTACCGACCGGACATCCCACCGTCACTCCCGGGTCGACCCGTCCGTCACCCGCGCCGGGCGTGTCGGGTCGCGTCATGGGTGTCACTCGCACGGATCACCCCGCTGGCGCGCCCGCCTGCGGCGACCGACGGTGACACGAGGTAGGTGTATCCGTCACGAGTGCGAAGCGAGGCGCCCATGTTCGCGGCCCTGGGCCGGTTTGTCGTGCGCAGACCCTGGTGGGTCATTCTGGCCTGGGTGATCGCCGCGGGTGTGGTGATCGGCCTCGCGCCGAAGCTGACCTCCTCCACGGACGAGAAGAGCTTCCTGCCCAAGTCCTACGAATCGGTGCGCGCCTCCGACCTGCGCGAGCGGGACTTCCCGCAGCAGGAGAACATCGGCGCGGTGATCGTCTTCCAGCGCGCCGACGGCCGGCCGATGACCGCGGCGGACAGCGCCGAGGTGGCCAGGATCTCGGCGTCGGTGCAGGCGCGCGGGATCAAGGACGTGCTCGCGGTGACGCCGGGCCAGGTCTCGCCGAACGGGCTCGTGCAGACCGCGATGGTCGCGATGCCGGAGATCAACGATCCCAACGACGAGGCGCCGCAGGACGCGGTCGAGCAGATGCGCAAGGACGTCAAGGCGCAGGTGGCCGGGACCGCGCTGACCGCCGGCATCACCGGGCAGGCCGCGCAGGCGCTCGACGAACGGGACTCGTCCGAGACCGCCGGCACCCTGGTCGCGGTCGGCACGATCGTGATCATCGTGTTGTTGCTGCTGATCATCTTCCGCAGCCCGATCATCGCGTTGTTGCCGGTGGTGATCATCGGGCTGATCGCGCCGATGGCCACGGGACTGATCGCCTCCGCCAACAAGGTCTTCGACATGAAGGCGGACAGCTCGATCGAACAACTGCTCACCGTGGTGCTGTTCGGCGTCGGTACGGACTACGTGTTGTTCCTGTTGTTCCGCTACCGCGAGGTGTTGCGCGAGGGCTCCGACGCCAAGAACGGCATGGTGCACGCGGTCTCCAGGGTCGGCGAGGCGATCGCGTCCGCGGCGGCGGCGGTGATCGTGGCCTTCGCCGCGCTGACGCTCTCCACGCTCGGCATGCTGCGCTCGATGGGCCCGGCGCTGGCGATCGCGGTGTTCGTGACGTTGCTGGCCGGCCTGACGCTGGTGCCGGCGGTGGTCTCGCTGCTGGGTACCCGGGTGTTCTGGCCGTCGAAGTCCTGGCGGGTGGCGCCGCACGGCACCGGCTTCGCCCGGCTCGGCCGCGGCATCGGCCGCCGGCCCGTGTTGTTCGCGGTGTCGTCCGCGCTGGTGATGGGTGTGCTCGCGATCGGCGCACTGGGTTACCAGGCCAACTTCGACCTGGCCGGTTCGTCGTTGCCCTCGGACAAGGAATCCGTGGTCGCGATGAAGAACCTGGAGAAGGGCTTCCCGCCGGGCACCACCGACCCGACCGAGGTCTACCTGACGTCCACCGCCGGCCGACCGCTCACGCCGGCGGAACGGGCGCCGTTCGAGGCGGTGCTGAAGGGGGTTCGCGGGGTGGGGTCGGTGGCCGACCCGGTGCTCAGCGCCGACGGGCAGACCGCGTTGTACTCGGTGGTCCTCTCCGACTCGCCCGCCACCGACGAGGCCCTGTCGACGATCAAGAACCGCCTGCGCCCGACCATGCACGAGGCCGCGCCGGCCGGGACCCGGGCACTGGTGGGCGGGATCAGCGCGGTGTACGTGGACATCAACCGCGCGGTGGACCGGGACTACTCGGTGGTCTTCCCGGTCGCGGCGGTGTGCATCATGATCATCCTGGGTCTGTTGCTGCGCAGCCTGGTCGCGCCGTGGTACCTGATGGCCTCGGTGGCACTCGGGTTCGGCGCGACGCTCGGCGCCACGTCGGTGCTGTTCCAGCAGATCGGCGACCAGCCCGGACTGATGTTCATGCTTCCGGTGATCATGTACCTCTTCGTGGTCGCCCTCGGCACCGACTACAACATCCTGATGGTGTCGCGCCTGCGTGAGGAGGCCCGCGAGGGCCACAACCCGCACGACGCGGCGGCCGTCGCGGTCAAGCACTCGGGCCCCACCATCGCCGCCGCGGGCGTGATCCTGGCGGGCACCTTCGCGACCCTGATGCTGGCCGGCAACTCGACCCTCGCCCAGATGGGCTTCGCCCTCTCCAGCGGTATCGCGATCGCGGCCTTCATCATGGCCCTGATCTTCACCCCGAGCCTGACCGCCCTGATCGGCCACGCGGCCTGGTGGCCCGGCCACGGCGACACCAAGCCGGCCGGCAAACCGGCACGCGAATCCGAACCGGTGCCATGAACCCCCGCCCGCCGCGCCGCCCTCCTTTGTCGGTGCGGAATCCAGCCTCCTTTCTTGCCGTTCGGCGTGTGCCGAACGGCGCGGCCCAATGGTCGAATCAGATCGCACCGAACCGGTGGGCGGACCCAGCCGACCGGTCGACGGACCTCGATACGTGAACACGTCACGTCCGCTATTCTCCAGGGATTCTTCCGGGCAATTGCCCCCCGTGGTAGATTGGCCGATTACCGGATATCGAGGCCGTGCGGATTCCATCCGCCGGTCCCGGTATCCGGTTTCTCGGTAGAATTCACTACGGAAAGCCTCGCGGGGGAAGCATGGGATTTGCGGCGCGTGTGGACGATGCAGGCGAGAGCTACCTGATGCGAGTGGTGGCGGAGATCGAACGTCTCTTCCGTATCTCCCGGGAGGAAGCGCTCGTTCGGGTCGATCGACATTTCCGGCCTTATCGATGGGACTTCACGCGTGAAGCGGACAGTTCCTTCCTGACGATGCACAGCCCGGAGTATTGGGCCCGTCGGATCTGTCTGGGCGACGACTTCGACGACCCGGGGAAGCCGGATCGGGAAGACCTTTCACCGGTGCCGGTTCCGGAGGCGGGTGATCCTGAATTCGGCGGTCGGGCGATGGGGGAGGGCGGTTTCGGCATCCAGTGGATCGTGCCCTTGAATGTCGACCTGAGCGCGATCGCCTCGGTGGTGTCCGGCAGTCCGCAAACGGCCGACGGGTATGTCTTCGGCATGGTGGGCGAAAATATGGAAATCAAGATCCTGGCGACTGCGGGCCCCGCCCGCGAAGGCGCCTGGATGATTCTTTGCATGCCGAATGCCGATGCTTCCTGGCAGGACGTCGCAGTGGACGTGCGGCGCATCGCCTATCGCTTGGAGGCGGCCGGCGTCGTCGACAATTCCCTTAATCTGGTCGATTTCCACGGCCCCACCAGGCTCCTTACCTGGTCTTTCTACTCGAGTGATTCCGAGCCGGAACTCCCCGAGCCCGTGCAGCCCGGTGAAAAGACTTCCTTCCGGCCGACCTCGGACCCCATTCCCTATCACATCGGTCACGCCGGTGCCGTTTCCGTGACGCATATGGTCGATCTGTGTGGTGGTGACGTGGCGGAGGCGGGCGGGATCCTCGGACTCTCGGAGGAAGCCGTCCGGGAATCCCTGGCCGTCGGCGAACCGTTCCGGCAGGTTCTCTACGTGGTCGGCGCCGGAGAAGACAACCCCGGGGCGGATATTCGGGCGGTCGACGGCTCCTGGCTCACCGAATATCGGGTGCGGACGTGGTTGGCGGACGTCGGCCACACGCCGGACGGCGCGGGCGTGGCGGTATATGTCCTGCCCTACACCGAAGCCGACCGCATCGGGGAGGCACGGCCGAGGCTCACCGTCGTCGGCACCGCCGCGGACGTCGCCGCGGTCCGGGTCGCGGTGGCGGACGACGGAGAGGTTTCGGAGGGCTGAGCCCTGCCCGACGGATTTTGGATGGGGCGAATGCGGTGGATGGGGCGGTTCGGGGGCTTTTTGGGGTGGGTATGGGGACGCGGGCGGACGGCGTGGCCCGCGCCGGCCCGGTCGTGGCCGCGGTTGCCGGTCACGAGGTCGGCCGGCCGAATCCGATGGCGCGCGAGCGATGAGTTTCGGCGGGTGGGGCCGTCTACCCCCGCAACGGAGCGAGACGTACGAGATGGGACCGCATCATGGCCACGATGATCTTTGTGAACCTGCCGGTGAAGGACCTCGCGAAGGCGACGGCGTTCTACACCGCGCTCGGGTTCGAGCAGAACGCGCAGTTCAGTGACGACAACGCGAGTTCGTTCGCGATCAGCGACACGATCCACCTGATGGTGCTCGCCGAGCCCTTCTTCAAGACCTTCACCAAGAAGGAGATCGCCGACGCGACCCGGACCACCGAGGCGATCGTGTGTCTGAGCGCGGAGAGCCGCGAGGGTGTCGACGCGTTGGTCGAGAAGGCGTTCGCGGCCGGCGGCGGCAAGTCGAACGACCCGATGGACGAGGAGTTCATGTACGGCCGCAGCTTCCAGGACCTGGACGGGCACCTGTGGGAGGTCGTCTACATGGACATGTCGGCGATGCCCGCGCAGGGCTGAACGCGACGTGCCCTCGGCGGGCCGGCCTCGGGTCGGCCCGCCGTCGCGTTCGGGTCCGGGGCCGGGCCTGCCTCGCGGGTTCAGCCCGGCAGCAGCACCCGAAAGACCGCGCCCGCGCCCGGGGCCGTGCGCACCTCGACGCGGCCGCCGTGCGCGTTGACCAGGGCGGCGACGATGGCCAGGCCCAGGCCCGAGCCGCCGCCCGCGGCGCGGCTGCGCGAGGAGTCGACGCGGTAGAAGCGTTCGAAGACGCGCTGTGCGTCGGCCGGGGCCAGTCCGGGGCCGGCGTCGGCGACTTCCAGGACCGCGCACGGGTCCGGCGCGGGGGTCCTGCCCACCGCGATCCGGATCGCGGTCCCGGCCGGGGTGTGCGTGAGTGCGTTGGAGACCAGGTTGGCCACCACCTGGCGCAGTCGCGACTCGTCGCCGGAGACGGTCACCGGATGGGCCGCGCCGCCGTCCAGGCCGATCAGGGTGACCGCGCGGTCCGGGGCCAGCGTCTTGATGTCGTGCACCGCGTCGGCGGCCAGGATGCGCAGGTCCACCGGCTCGTTGCAGAGCGGGCGCTGTTCGTCCAGCCGGGCCAGTTGCAGCAGGTCCTCGACCAGGCCGCCCATCCGGATCGCCTCGTCCTCGATCCGGCGCATCGTGCGGGCCACCTCGGCCGGATCGGTGAGCGCGCCCATCCGGTACAACTCGGCGAAGCCGCGCACGCTGGCCAACGGGGTGCGCAGTTCGTGACCGGCGTCGGCGACGAACCGGCGCATCCGGGTCTCGGATTCGGCCCGGGCCGCGAACGCGGTCTCGATCTGCGCGAGCATGCCGTTGATCGACGTGGACAGTCGGCCGATCTCCGTTCCCGGCGCCGGTACCGGGACCCGATGCGACAGGTCGCCGGCCGCGATCGCCGCCGCGGTCTCCTCGATCCGGCGCAGCGGGCGCAGGCCGCCGCGCAGCGCGAACCAGCCGGCCGCGCCGAGCACGGCCAGGCAGGTCAGGCCGATCAGCAGACACACCGTGCGCATCCGGTTCACGGTGGCGCGTACGTCGTCCATCGGCTGGGCCAGCACCACGCTGCCCTCACCGCTCGCCATCGGCACCGCGAGCACCCGCCAGCGCGCGTCGCCGGTCACCGAGTCGGTCTCGAACGGATGCCGGTTCAGGGCCAGGACCGCCGCGATGTCCAGCCTCGGCAGGCGCGGCCCCAGTTCCTCCTCGGTGCCCGGCGAGCGGATCCGCTGCCGGGTGCCGCCGTCCGGATACAGGTACTCGGCCACGATGCGGCTCGGCAGGATCCCGGGCGCGCGACCACGATTGCCCGACGGCCCGCCGCGCGGCTCGCCGGGTGTCTCCGGCAGCCGGAACGCCATCCCGCGCGCGGCCTGGCCCAGTTGCCGGTCCACCTGATCGGTGAGGTAGCCGCGCAGCGACCCCACCACGACCGTCTGGCTGACCAACAGCGCGACGGCGACCAGCGCCATCGCGATGATCAGGACCCGGACGCGCAGCGAGGAACGGCTCGGGTGCGGGACGCGCATCGGCGCCGTCAGGCCGTCGGTTGCGGGCGGCGCAGCACGTAGCCGACGCCGCGCACGGTGTGGATCAACTTGACCCCGCCGACGTCGAGTTCGACCTTGCGCCGCAGGTAGCTGATGTAGGACTCGACGATGCTCAGGTCGCCGCCGAAGTCGTACTGCCAGACGTGGTCCAGGATCTGGGTCTTGGACACCACCCGGCCGGTGTTGAGCATCAGGTAGCGCAGCAGCTTGAACTCGGTGGGCGAGAGCAGTACCGGTCGGCCGCCGCGCAGCACCTCGTGGCCGTCCGGGTCGAGTTCGAGGTCGGCGATCACGATCCGGTTCGAGGGCGTCGGCACGCCGGCGCCGCCGTCCACCCGGCGCAGCACCGCCTGGATCCGGGCGATCAACTCCTCCAGGCTGAAGGGCTTGGTGACGTAGTCGTCCCCACCCAGGGTCAATCCGGTGATCTTGTCCTTGGTGGTGTCCTTCGCGGTCAGGAACAGCACCGGCAGGTGGGTTCCGTCGGCGCGCAGCCGGCGCACCACCTCGAAGCCGTCCAGGTCCGGCAACATCACGTCGAGCACGACCAGATTCGGCCGGCAACGCGCCACCGCCGCCAACGCGTCCGCGCCGTCCGCCGCCGAGTCGACCTCGAATCCGGCGAAGCGCAGGCTGGCGGACAGGAGTTCGCGGATGTTGGGCTCGTCGTCGACGACCAGCAGGCGGGCCCGGGCGCCGACCTCGACGGGCGTGGCCACCTCAGCCCGCTCCGCCGGTGCCGGCGGCCCCGGGACGCGCGACCGCGCCGGTGCCCTCGGTGACCGAGGTGGCGGTCACCGAGCCGTCGGCGCCGGTGGCACCGCGCACCACGACGGCGTCGCCGGGCTTGAGGTCGACGGTCCTGCCGTCGCGGACGACCTGAATCTTGGTACCGGCGTCGGTTTTCACCTTGACGATGTTGCCGGCTGAATCTGAGACGTAGATGAAAGAGTCGTCCACAACCTTCACGGTGCCGGTGGTGAGGTCCGCGGCGGCGCCGGTGCGGGCGGTGCCGGGTTGGCCGCCGGCCGTGGTCGCGCCGGCTCCCGCCGCGCGGGCGCCGTACGGGTTCGCACCCGATGCGGCGCCGGCGGCGGGGCCGGCGGCCCGGGTCGTGCCGCCGGCATGGTCCTTCTGCACCTCGACGCCGGCCAGGAAGCCGATCGAGGCGAACACGCCCGCGCCCAGGGCCAGGGTGAGCATGGGCAGCCTGCGCCGGGGTGGGGCGGCGAGTTCGGCGGCGACGTCGCGCGCGGCCGGCGGTCGGCCCAGGATCTCCTCCGGCGACTCGTCGCGATGGGCGTCGTCGCCGACTTCCGCCTCGGTTCGGAAGCCGGCGACGAACCCGGTCTCGGCCGCGGGATCGGCGGAACCGGCCTCGGCAGGCCCGGAATCGGGCCGCGGCTCGTCGGGGGTGGCGTGTGGCGGCCGGGTGTCGGGCCGGCCGGCGTGCTGCTGGGGCGTCATGGTCGCGGGTCTCCTCCAAAGGACACGGGAACGGCGGGGGATCGTTCGGCCCGCGAATACGACGGGGAGCGTTCGGGCCGCGGGTACGGCTATTCGTGCCGGAGCGCCTCGATCGGTCGCAGTGCCGCGGCGCGCGCGGCCGGGTAGCCGCCGAAGAACAGGCCGATCGCCACCGATACGGCGAACGAACCGAGCACCGAACTCGGCACCACGACCGGTTTGATCCCGACCACCTCGAAGCGCGCCGCGAACAGCCCGGCGGCCACGCCCAGTCCGCCGCCGAGCACGGACAGCAGGGTCGACTCGGCGAGGAACTGGCCCAGGATCGCGCCGCGTGGGGCACCGATCGCCTTGCGGATGCCGATCTCGCGGGTGTGTTCGGCGACGGTCACCAGCATGATGTTGGTGATCCCGATCCCACCGACCAGCAGCGAGATCGCCGCGACCGCGGCGAGCAGCACGGTGAAGGTCTTGTCGGCCTCGTCGTTCGCGCTCAGCAGCGACTGCTGATTGGTGATCCGGAAGTCGCTCTGCGCGGAACCGGTGATCCGGTGCCGGTTGTTCAGGATCGAGGTGACCTCGTCCTGGGCGAGCACGGTGTCGGCGGCGGAGGTGGCTCGGATCGCGATCGAGGACAACGAGCCGTAGCCGGTCAGGCTGTCGCGCATCGTGGTCACCGGCATCACGATGGTGTCGTCGGAGTCCGCCGCGCCGTTGCCGCCCTTGGTCCGCAGAACGCCGGCGACCCGAAACGGGATGCCGCCGATCAGGATCTCCTTGTCGATCGCGTCCTCGGTGCCGAACACGTTCTCCACCGTGGTGCTGCCCAACACGGCGACCTTGCGGCGGGCGGTCACGTCCTCGGTGCCGAACAGGCTGCCCCGGGCGAGGTCGTGGTTGGTCGTGTCGAACCAGTCGGGTGTGGTGCCGACGATCTGGGACACGGTCACCGACTGGCCGGCGTAGGTGATGCTCTGCGACGTGGTCTGCACCGGCGCGGCCGACCGCACGTGCGGGGCCGAGGTCTTGTCGACGAGCGCCTGGGCGTCGTCCGGTGTGAGGTCCTTGAGCGCGCCGCCCTGCCCGGCCGCGCCGAACCGCCCGCCGCCCGCGGTGTGCGAGACGGTCAGCAGGTTGGTGCCCAGGCGTTGGATCGATTCCTGGACGGACTTGGACGAGCCGTTGCCGACGGCGACCAGCAGGATCACCGCGCCGACGCCGATCAGTACGCCGAGCATGGTCAGCGCGGTGCGGATCTTGTTGGCGGCCAGGCCCAGGACGGCGAAGCGCAGTACCTCGACGGGGTTCACCGGCGGGCCCCCTCGTCGAGCGGAACGGGTCGCGGCGGCGCGCCGGATGCGGACGTCGACGCCGGTGTCCGGGTGCGGCGGTGGTCGCCGACCACCAGGCCGTCGACCAGGCGCAGCACCCGCTCGGCGCGCGCGGCCACCTCGTCCTCGTGGGTGATGATCACGATCGTGCGTCCGGCGTCGTGCAACCGGTCCAGGATGCCGAGCACGTCCGCGGTGCTGTGGCTGTCCAGGTTGCCGGTCGGCTCGTCGGCCAGCAGCAGCGCCGGTGCGGTGACCAACGCCCGGGCCAGCGCGACGCGTTGTTGTTGGCCGCCGGAGAGTTCGTTGGGCGCGTGGTCGGTGCGGTCGGCCAGGCCGACCAGTTCCAGCGCGGCCAGTGCGCGGCGCCGACGCTCGCGGGCGCGCACGCCGGCGTAGGAGAGCGGCAGTTCGACCTGGGCGAGCGCGCTGGTGCGCGGGATCAGGTTGAAGGACTGGAAGACGAAGCCGATCCGGCGGTTGCGGACCAGCGCGAGTTGCCGCTCGTCCAGTCGGCCGACGTCGAGATCGTCCAGCAGGTAGCGGCCCGAGGTGGGCACGTCCAGGCAGCCGAGCAGGTTCATCAGGGTGGATTTGCCGGAGCCCGAACTGCCCATGATGGCGACGTATTCGCCGCTCTCGATGGTCAGGTCGACGCCGCGCAGCGCGTGCACCGAGGCGGCGCCGCGGCCGTACGACTTGGTCGCCGCGCGTACGTCGATCACCGGCGCGGGGCGGGGCGGCTGCGGCCCGGTCATCGCGAGCCGCCGCGCGGGTTGCCGCCGCCGGCCGCGCCGCCGCCGGTGCCGGTGCCGCCGCCGGGGAAGTTGCCGATACCGGGCGCGGGCAGGCCGCCGCCGGCTGTGCCGCCTCGGCCGGACTGGCCGGAACGCCCCGACGTGGAGCCGGTGGTGCCGGTCGCGGCGACGGTGCCGATCACGATCCGGTCGCCCTCGGCCAGGCCGGAGACGATCTGGGTGCTCTGGTCGCCGACCACGCCCGCGGTCACCGTGCGGCGCTGCTCGACCCCGTCGACCAGGACCCGTACCGAGGCGGTGGCACCGGTGCCGGTGACCGCGGCGGAGGGCACCTGCAACGTGTTGTCGGCCGCCGCGACGACCACCGAGATGTTCGCGGTCTGTCCGGTGCGCAGCGCGGACACGTCACCCTCCAGCGCGATCGTCGCGCCGTACTTGACCGAACCCGACGTCGCGCCGCTGTCCGGCAGCGGATTCACGCTGACCACCTTGGCGTTCAGCCGGATCGCGGAATTCACGTTGAGCGTCACGGTGGCCGGTTGACCGGCCTTGACCTTGGCGGCGTCGGCCTCCGGGAAGGACACCCGGGTTTCCATGCCGGTCGGGTTGGCGATCACCACGAAGCCGGTCACGGCGGTGCTCGAGGACGAGGTGGACGAGCCGCCCTGGCCGCCGGACCCACCGGATGTGCC
Organism: Embleya sp. NPDC059213; assembly: GCF_042754445.1. Lineage (NCBI taxonomy): Bacteria > Bacillati > Actinomycetota > Actinomycetes > Kitasatosporales > Streptomycetaceae > Embleya > Embleya sp. NPDC059213. The sequence goes on along the minus strand of NZ_JBHZAV010000079.1, from coordinate 23,177 downwards.
CGACCCGCTCGATCCGCTCGCGGAACCCGTCGCGGAGACGGTGTCGCCGACCTTGCCGGAGACCGCTGCCACGATGCCGGCCGACGGCGCCTTGAGCACGCAGCCGTCCAGGGCGCGTTGGGCGTCGGCGACCTTGTTGTTCGCCGCGATCAGGGCCGACTCGGCCTGGCTCACCGCCGCCGCGTCGACCGTCGTGCTCGGCGACGGGGTGGCCGGCGGGGTCTTGGTGACGGTGACGGTGATGGTCGGGTGCGGCTGGGTGACGGGGGGCGACGTGGTCCGGGGCGGCGCCGGCGTGGACGTGGCGGTGGGCACAGCGTCGGTGCCTCGGCTCGGGGCGGCGCCGCCGGTCGAGCCGCGCAGGACCGTGTTCTGGGCGTCCGTGCCCTGATTGCCACCGCCACTGCCGTTGCCGCCGCCGCCGTTCTGCTGGACCGGGGTGCCCGCTCGGGCCTTGGTCAGATTCGCCTGGGCCACCGTGACGGCCGCCTTCGCCGCCTCCAGCGCCTCCCGCGCCTGGGTCGGGTCGACCTGCGCGAGGACCTGGCCGGCGGTGACGGTGTCGCCGACCTTGACCGCGACGGTGGTGACCCGGCCGGCGGCGGTGAAGCCGACGCCCACATCCGAGGGCGAGGTCAACGACCCCGCTGCGGAAACCGTGGCCAGCACGGTGCCCCTGGTCACCGTGCCGGTGCGCGTCCTGGTCGTACCGGAGGATCCACCACCGTCGTCCACGGCCGCGTAGGCGAAGCCGGCGCCGGTCACCATCGCGGTGGCCAGGGCCAGGTTGATCAGGACCGACTTCCGTCGGAGTCGTACACGCCTCATGGCCGCACAGCCTGGTCCGGGCACGTCCCCGAAGACTGTCCGGCGCCTGGGAGTCGACTGGGAGCATGAGCTCGGCACAGAGGTCGCGACAGGCGTGCAGAACCATCGAAATCGCGCCCGATCACGCCAAATCGCGCGCCGGCCCGGCCGGTCCGGCCCCGATCCGGGGTGGGGCTCCCAGGGAACTCCCAGGCGACGCGCGGGCGGCGATCACCCCGCCGTGCTTGAGTCCGGGGGGATGGGCGGTGCGCCGTCCGGCGCCGACCCCGAGGCTCGTGGGAAGGACGTCATGACGAGGTACCCGGGTCGACCGGCGTGGACCACGACGCTGCTGCCGGTGACCGCCTCGGCACTCGTGCTGTTGCTGGCCGGATGTGGGGGGAGCGGCAACGAGAGCACGAGTGCCTCGGCCCCGTCGAGCGCGGCAAGCGGTGGTGGGGACGCCGGCAAGGCGTACACCGACTGCCTGCGTGCGAACGGGGTCGAGGTACCGACGGGTCGACCGGACGGCGGCAACCGTCCCCCGGGCGCGGGTCGCCCGACCAGCCGCCCGTCCGGTCGCCCGTCGGCCCGCCCGAGCCGACCGGCCGGTGAACGGCCCACCGGGTTCCCGAGCGCTCGGCCCGACCCGCGCTCGACGGATCCGGCGTATCGCAAGGCCGAGGAGGCGTGCGCGAAGCTGCGCCCCTCGCGGGGGCCGGGCGGCGGTACGGCCGGCCCCCGGCGCGCCGGCAACTCGGCCGCCGAGGCGTTCGCGGGTTGCCTCAAGGACCATCGGGTCGAGCTGCCGGCCGGTGGGGCCGCCGCACTGGACCGGTCCGACCCCAAGGTCGCCGAGGCGCTGAAGACCTGCGAGGCCCTGCTGCCCTCGGCCCCGGCGGCACCCGCGGGCACACCCACGGCGGCGCCGACGACGTGAGCGCGGGGCCGCCGTGAGCGGGTCGCGAGCCACACGGTGGTACGCGGTCGCGGGTCTGGATGTCCCCGACGGTAGCGATCCCGACGGACGGGGCATTCGGTAGAGCCGCGTGTGATCGGTGCCGGACGCCCCGGTCCGAAGCGATGAGTTCTTCGGGCCGCCCCGGTCCACCTCTACACAGGCGATATCGCGATCCGTACGGCGATCGACCCACTGGAGAGTGACCAGTCATGCTCACGACCGATTTTGCCCCCGGCGCCCCGATCTGGATCGACCTCGGGGTGCCCGACATTCCGGCGGCCGGCGCGTTCTACGGCGACCTGTTCGGATGGGACCTGGAGATCACCGGCCCGGAGACCGGCGGCTACGCGATCCTGCGCAAGGGCGGCAAGAGCGTCGCCGCGCTCGCCCCGCTGATGGACGTGAGCGCGGCCCCCGCGTGGTCCGTCTACTTCCGCACCCCGAACGCCGACGCCACCACCAAGGCGGTCGAGCAGGCCGGCGGCCGGGTGCTGCTCCCGCCGATGGACGTCATGGACATGGGCCGGATGGCCGGGTACGCCGACTCCACCGGCGTGGGCTTCATGGTGTGGCAGCAGGGCACGAACAAGGGCCTGGAACTGGTCCAGGACGTCGGCGCGCTGTGTTGGACCGAGCTGTACACCCCGGACCGGGTCGCGGCCACCGGCTTCTACCACTCGGTCTTCGGCTGGAACTACCAGGACTTCCCCTCGCCCGCCGGCGTCTACAGCCTCGCCTACCCGGGCGAGGACGTGGACGCCATGCAGGGCGGCGTGATGGAGGTCGACCCCGGACAGACCGCCCCGCAGTGGCAGATCTACCTCGGCGTCGACGACTGCGACGCGTCGTTCGCCCGGGCGATCGAGCTCGGCGGGACCGAGCTGATGGCGCCCTACGACATCCCGGACGTCGGCCGGATCGCGATGCTGGCCGACCCCTTCGGCGCCCGCTTCGCGGTGATCAAGGGCATCCCGCCGGCCCGGTGAGCCGGCGGTCGCGGGCGCCGACCCGATCGGGTGACGCGAGTCGCCCGGTCGGGCCGTTTCGGTCGGTGCGCGGTCCCGGCCCGTGTCACGTTCACGGGATGAGAGTCGAAGTCAGACACGGTCCCGCGTTCGCCGCCGCCCGCTGCCGGCTCGATCCGGGCGAGGCGATGCGGGCCGAATCCGGCGCGATGATGGCGCACAGCGCGGGCGTGGACATCTCCGCCAAGGTCGAGGGCGGCATCATCCGCGGGCTCAAGCGCAGTGTGCTCGGCGGCGAGTCGTTCTTTCAGACCACGTTCACCGCACCCGCCCAGGGCGGCTGGGTCGACGTGGCCACCGCGCTGCCCGGCGACATCGCCAATGTCACGCTGACCCCCGAGGTGCCCGAGTTCCTGCTGACTCGGACCAGTTGGTTGGCCAACTCCGCCGGCGTGCGGATCGACACCCGCTGGGGCGGCCTGCGCAACCTGGTCGGCGGCGAGGGCGGCTTCCTGGTGCACGCGTCCGGCCAGGGCGAGGTGATCATGGGCTGCTACGGCGCGCTGGACGTGCTCGACCTGGAGGCGGGAGAGCAGGTCGTGGTGGACACCGGCCATGTGGTCGCGTACTCGCCCACGATCACCTTCACCACCCGCCGGGCCGCGCGCGGGCGGACCATCGCGTCGGTCACCTCCGGCGAGGGCCTGGTCTTCGACTTCACCGGCCCGGGCCGAGTGCTCATGCAGACCCGCAACCTCTCCGCCTTCGCCGACTTCGTCACCGGCCTGCCGGGCGTACGCGGCTGATCCGCCGCGCCCGGGAGCCCCGGGAGTGTCTTCAATCGTTCGCGCGGTGCGCGCCCGGGGTGTGTCCGAACGCGCGGCGGAACACGTCGATGAAGGCGCTCGCCGAGGACCAGCCGCAGCGGTGCGCGACGGCGGTCACCGGTACGTCCTCGGCGAGCAGGCACAGCGCGTGGTGCAGGCGCAACTGGGTGCGCCACTGCGGAAACGTCATGCCCAGCTCGGCGGCGAACAGCCGGGTCAGCGTGCGCTCGCCGGCTCCCGCCGCCGCGCCCAGCGCGGCGAGTGTGCGCCGATCGGCGGGATCGGCCCGCAGCAGCTCGCACACCGCGACCAGCCGCGGATCCCGCCCGACGGGCAGGTGCAGCGCCTGCTGCGGGGTGTGTCGAAGCTGGTCCAGGAGCACCGCCAGGATCCGCGAGCCCTCGTCGGTGCCCTCGAGTTCGGGCCGGCTGTAGGCGATGATCAACTCGCGCAGCAGCGGACCGACCGCGAGCACGGCGGGCCGCTCCGGGGCCGGCGGGTCGGCGTCGGCCGGGATGCCCACCGCGTGCAGGACCGTCCGCCCGTGCGCGCGATGCCGGTGCACGGTGCCCGCCGGGATCCACAACGCGCGCGTGGGCGGCGCGACCCAGCTCCCGGCGTCGGTGGCCACCGACAACACGCCGCGACCGGCGTAGACGATCTGGTGCACGTCGTGTCGATGCGCGGTCACCTCACCGCCCGCGGCCAGGTGCCGGGTGGTCGTGATCGCCCCGGCTCGCGGCTGGGCGGGGGATTGGCTGGAGATCGGCATCATTCGGCAGATTATCGGAAGCCCGCCGCAGCCGCCGGCTTCGATCATCGACAGGTGAGCAATCCCGTACCCACCGAACACTCCGCCGCCCGCGAAGGCTCCGGCGTCGCCGAGCCGTCTACCCCGGTGACCGCCGCCGATCGCCGCGCCATCCCGATGATGGCGATCGGCCACGCCACCGTGGACTTCTACCAGGGCGTGGTGCCCTGTCTGGTCCCGTTCCTGGTGGCCGAACGGCACTACGGCTACGTCGCCGCCTCCGGCATCGTGTTGGCCGCCACCCTGCTGTCCTCGATCGTGCAGCCGCTGTTCGGCGCGCTCACCGACCGCTGGACCATGCCGTGGCTGATCCCGGTCAGCACGACCGGCGCGGGCCTGGGCATCGCGCTGGCCGGGCCCGCCGACTCGTACCCGCTCACCTGGCTCGCCATCGCGCTGTCCGGAATGGGCGTCGCCGCCTACCACCCGGAGTCGGCCCGGCTGGCCCGGGTGGCCTGCCGGGGCAGCCACGTCGCGATGGGCTGGTACTCGCTCGGCGGCAACATCGGCTTCGCGCTCGCGCCGATCGTCGCCTCGCCGATCCTGTCCGCGGGCGGCCTGAGCGCCACCCCGTGGCTGTTGTTGCCCGCGGTCGCCGGGGTCCTGGTGACCGCGTCGGTGATCCGCCGGTTGGCCCGACACGCGGCCGCGACCCGTGCCTTCGCCGGTCCGCGCCGATCGGACGACTGGTCCGGCTTCGCCCGGCTGTCCGCCGTCATCGTCTGCCGCTCGATCGTCTTCATCGGCTTGAGCACCTTCATCGCGCTGTACGCCGAACACCACACCGCCGGCGGCTCGACGGCCGGCTCCATCGCCCTGTTCACCCTCTTCGCGGGCGGCGCGATCGGCACCGTGCTGGGTGGCCGACTGGCCGCGCGCCTGGGCCGGGTCCGCACCCTGCGCGGCGCGTACGCGGCCTCCGTCCCGGCCACCGCCGGCATCGTGGCGGCCCCCGGGCCGGGCCTGTACGTCTTCGCAGCGGCCGCCGCGATCGCCCTTTACATCCCGTTCTCGCTGCACGTCACCCTCGGCCAGGACTACCTGCCCAACCGGGTCGGCACCGCGAGCGGCGTCACCCTGGGGCTGGCCGTCAGCATCGGCGGCGTGGCCACCCCCGCGATCGGCGCGCTCGCCGAACTCACCACCCTGCGCGTGGCGCTGACCCCACTGATCGCGCTGTGCGCGCTCGCCTGGTTCCTGTCCCGGAGCCTGACCGACCCCGAGCCGCAGGCCCCGCGCAGCACCCCGACGCCGGTCGCGAAGGAGTAGGTCCGGCGGCTTGTGGGGACCCGGATGATCATGATCCTTCGTGCCCTGGCCCTCGACTTCGGCGACACCCTGGCCGTTCCCGGGCCCGATCCGGACGGCCGCACGGTGGTCGAAGTGTTGCGCGGGATGCCCGGTACCGACATCCCCGACACGTTCGCCGCCGCCTTCGACCACGTGCATCGCATCACCCGCGCGGGCGACCGGGTCCGGGACGAACACACCTCGTTCGCGGACGAGATCCGGCACGCCGCCGCCCGGTGCGGGGCGCGCGTGCCGGACCCCGAGGCGGTCGCCGGGCCGGTCTTCGAACGTGTCCCCGACTCGCGGGTCATCGGCCGGGCGGCCGAGGCGTTGCGGCACATCCGTGCCCGCCGCGACCTGGTGTGCGTGCTCGCGTGCGACACCCAGCGCCCCGAGGCGGTGCGCCGGCGCACGTTGGCCCGGGCGGGCATCGAGGCATGCTTCGACGCCGTCGTCCTGTCCTGCACGATCGGCCTGCGCAAACCGCACCCGGACTTCTACGCCGAGGTCGAGCGCGCGTGCGGCGGCGTCGCGCGCGAGCAGATCATGTTCGTCGGGAACACCCCGAGCAAGGACGCCACCGCCCCGCACCTGTACGGCATGCAGGCGGTGTTGGTCGCGCCGACCGGACGCCCCGCCGGCCTGGCCGAAGAGATCGGGGTGATCGGCCACTTCGCCGACCTCCCCGACTACCTCGATCGGGCCGTCCCGGACGCAGCGGCCCCGGGGGGAATCAGCCCCGGATCTCGGCCACCCGCTCGACGTTGAGCACGTCGGCGATGTCCTGGCTCTCGGCCGTGTCGAACCACGCGTCCAGGATCTCGACCAGCATCGGCCCCGAGGTCAGCCGCAGGCTCAGCGCGAGCACGTTGGCGTGGTTCCAGCGCCGCGCGCCGGCCGCCGTGGCCGCGTCCGTGCACAGCGCCGCCCGGATCCCGTCCACCTTGTTCGCCGAGATCGAGGCGCCCGTACCGGTCCAGCAGCACACGATCGCCTGATCGGCCCGACCCGCCGTCACCTCCCGCGCGGCGGCCGCGCTCACCGGCGCCCAGTCGTCGGCGAACTCCGGCCGGTGTGCGGGGTCGAAGGCGCCGAAGGGCAGCACCTCGTGCCCGCGCTTGCGCAGTTCGTCGGCGAGGTAGACGCCACAGCCCTTGATCCGGTCGGCCGAGATCGCGATGCGCATCGGACACTCCTTGGTCGGTGCATTGTCGGTGTGGGGTGTGAGACTGGAAAGCATGGTCCCCACGGACACTCTGCACGTGACCCGACACACCTCCGCGTTCGGGTCGATGGAGACGGTGTTCGGGCCCGCGCATCCCGCGCTCGCGCCGCTGATCGGGGGTTACCTCGGCTACGACGAGCACACCCTCGCACCGCTGCGCCGCCGTGAGCCGGCGACCGGCTCGATCACCGTGATCATCGGCTTCGCCCCGGTGCGGGTGTGGTCGCCCCGCGACGCGCGCTACGGACCGGGCAGCACCGGCTCGTTCGTGGCCGGCCTGCACGACGGGCCCGCGATGGTGGAGCACGACGGTCACCAGGCCGGCATCCAACTCGACCTTACCCCGCTCGGCGCCTACACGTTGCTGGGTCTGCCGCTCGCGGAGATCGCCGACCGGGCCGTGCACCTCGACGACCTGCCCGGGTGGGACGTGGGCGCGCTGGTCGACCGGTTGCGGTCCGCTCCCGACTGGTCCGCGCGGTTCGCGCAGTTGGACGAGATCCTGTTGCGTCGGCGCGAGCGGGGTCCGGTGGCGCTGCCCGAGGTGGTCCGCTGTTGGGAGCTGATGACGGCCAGTGCGGGCCGGATCGAGATCACCGCGCTGGCCCGGGAGACCGGTTGGAGCCGGCGCCACCTCGGCGCGCGTTTTCGCGAGACGGTCGGCCTGCCCCCCAAGACGGTGGCCCGGCTGTTGCGGTTCGAGCATGCGATCGCACAACTCGACGGTCCGCCGCGCGGCCTGGCGCAGATCGCCACCGAGGCGGGCTACTACGACCAGGCGCACTTCAACCGCGACTTCAAGGCGCTCGCCGGCTGCACTCCAGGTGCCTACCTGGCCGCCCGGATGCCCGCCGGGGGCGGCCTCCTGGCCTGACCGGCGCCGGTGCCGTCGTTCCCGTTTATCCAATACCGCGCGAGGTCACTCGCCGAAGACTGGCATCGACCACCCGGCAGGCAGCGGAAGCGACACACCGCAGCCGAGGGCGTCCGGTGGCATTCGGCGACATCCGGCCTCAAGGAGCGCACCATGAGCGACAAGACCCTGGTTTCCGACCTGATCCCGACACTGCGCTACAACGACGCGACGGCGGCGATCACCTTCCTGGAGAACGCGTTCGGGATGAGCACGGTCATGGTGGTTCCCGGTGACGGCGACACGGTGATGCACGCGGAGCTGACGATGGGCAACGGCATGATCATGCTCGGCACCAACCTGCCCGAGGGCTGCGGCGAGCAACTGCGCTGGCCGGTCGGCGGCTCGGCCGTCTACGCGATCGTGGACGGCGATGTGGACGCGCACTGTGCCCGGGCGGTGGCGGCGGGCGCGACCGTGGTGCGCGAGCCGAAGGACGAGGACTACGGCGGTCGCGGCTACACCGTGCGCGACCCGGAGGGCAACCTGTGGAGCTTCGGCACGTACCGCCCGCAGGTCTGACCCGTCGGCACGGTTGGGCCGGTGGGTTTCGGCGGCGACACGGGGCGCCGCTCGGACCGCACCGGCCGAACCGTGCTCAGCCCTCGTGCGCGGCGAGGTAGCGGTCCACCTTCGCTCGTTCGTAGGCGTACACCGGCTCGATCGGGCCGACCGGCACGAAGGTCGCCGTCGCGCAGTCCTCGTACAGGTCCACCCGGGTGTAGCCGACGCCCGCGACCCCCTGGTAGGTGCCGGCCGGCGGGAACACGTCGGCGCGGTAGGCGACGGCCGGCGCCGCCCACACCGGCACCCCGGCCAGCACACCGCAGGTCGCGTGGTGGTTGTGGCCGGTCAGCACGATCCGCACGTCGGTCCCGGCGATCACCGCGCCCAGCCGGGCCGGGTCGCGCAGCGAGAGTCGTTCCAGGAACGCGAGCGGCGTGGGAATCGGCGGGTGATGCAGGCCCAGTACCGTGCCGCCGGCCGCCGGTGTGGCCAACTCGGCGCGCAGCCACTGCAACTGATCTTCCGTCAGATCGCCGGAGTGACTGCCGGGCGTGGTGCTGTCCAGCATGATCACCCGTACCTCGCCGGCCGTGTGCACGAAGTCGTGCGGTTCGGTGGACGCGGGTGTGCCGAGCAGCCCCTCGCGAAACGCCGCGCGATCGTCGTGGTTGCCCATCGCGTAAAGCGCCGGCGCGCCGATCCGCGGTCCGGCCTCGGCCAACAGCGCCCGCAGTCGTCGATAGGCGCGCACGTCGCCCGTGTCCGCGAGGTCGCCGGTGAACAGGAGGGCGGTGGGTGCCGGCTCGGTCTCCTCGACCGCCGCGAGCGCCTGCCGCAACTGTTCGGTGGTATCCAGCCGGTCGAGCAGCAGCTCGCCCTCCGGGACCAGGTGCACGTCGCTGAACTGGACCAGCGTGTGGCGCGGGATACGCACGGCAATCCTCCTGCGGGCAGGGTGACGAGACACGTGTCACCCGGGGAGGCACAGTCCACCGTCGATAGACGACAAGGTCAAGCACTTCTCCGGCCGACCTGCCGCCGATCCGATCGAACGCACGGGCTAGCGTCTTCCCGTGGAGATCAAGACTCTGGGGTACGACCACCCCGACGTGCGCAAGTTGGTCGCGGATGTGCAGCAGGAATACGTGGTGCGGTACGGCGACCCCGACGAGTCGGCCGTCGATCCGGCCGACTTCCTGCCGCCGGAGGGCCTGTTCTGCGTGGCCTACCAGGACGGCACCCCGGTCGCCAGCGGCGGCTGGCGGGCCCGAGGCGCCGCGGACGACGATCCGAGCCTGCGGACGGGCGACGCCGAACTCAAGCGCATGTACGTGGTGCCGCACGCGCGCGGGCGCGGCCTGTCCCGGGTGATGCTCGCGCACCTGGAGGACTCCGCCCGGGCGGCCGGGCGACTGCGACTGGTCCTGGAGACCGGCGACAAGCAGCCCGAGGCCATCGCGCTGTACCGCTCGTGCGGCTACACGCCGATGGCCGGGTTCGGGTACTACAAGGACTACGAGAGCAGTCTGTGCTTCGCGAAGGTGCTCTGACCGGCACCGCCACGACGTGGCCCGCAGCGCCGCGACGCGTCGACGGGGCCGGTGCCGGGATCGATCCCGGCACCGCCCCCTCGGCCGTCAGTGCTCGACGTCCGACCCGGCCGTGCGCGCGCCGCGCAACATGAACCAGGACGCGATCGCCGCCGTGAGCAGGACCGCGGCGCCCGCGCCGGCCGCGATCCGCAGGCCCTCCAGGAACGCGTCGTTCGCCGACTGGGTCAGGTCCGCCGCCACCGGACCGTGCACCGTCCCGGCCGCCTCCGCGGCACCCGCGAGCGACTCGCGCGCACCGGAGGCCGCGTCCGAGGAGACGCCCTCGGGGATGGCCACGTGCCCCCGGTAGATCCCGGTGACCACCGAACCAAGCAGCGCGATGCCCAGCGCCGCACCCAACTCGTACGCGGTCTCCGAGACCGCGGAGGCCGCGCCGGCGTTCTCCTTCGGCGCACTGCCCAGGATCAGGTCGGCGGTGACGGTGAACGAGAAGCCCGCGCCGACCCCGACCAGGAGCAACACCCCGCCCAGGTACGGATACGGCGTGTCCCGGGACAGCGCGGTCAGCGCACCCAGGGCGAGGCCGATCGCGGTCAGGCCGCTCGTCACCACCACGCGCGGGGTGAGCCGGCGTGCGGCCATGCCCGCGAGCAGACCCGAGACGATCGCCCCGACCGTGGCCGGCAGTTCGGCCAGGCCGGCCTGCAACGGGCTGCGGCCCTGGACCAGTTGCAGATACTGGGACAGGAAGAAGATCAGCCCGGACATGCCGAACACGGTGAGCAGGTCGGCGAGTACCGAACCGCTGAAGGCCCGGTTGCGGAACAGCCGCATGTCCAGGAGCGGCACCGGCAGCGACAACTGCCTACGGCCGAACCAGACCAGCGCGCCCACGCCGATCACCAGCGCCACCCACACGTCCCAGCGCAGCAGGCCGTGCGAGGCGGCCTCCTTGATCGCGTAGACGGTGGCGATCATGCCCACCAGCGACAGCGCCGCGCTGAGCATGTCCCACGGACCCGGATTCGGGTTGCGCGACTCCGGCAACATCTTGATGCCGACCACGATCAGCACCACCATCACCGGCAGATTGATCAGGAAGACCGAGCCCCACCAGAAGTGTTCGAGCAAGAAGCCGCCCACCACCGGGCCGAACGCGGCACCGGCCATCGACATCGCCCCCCACACGCCGATCGCGAAACTGCGCTCGCGGGCGTCCGGGAAGATGTTGCGCACCAGCGCGAGCGTGGACGGCATCAACGACGCACCGGCCACACCCATCGCGACGCGGGCCGCGATCAGTGCCTCGGCGCTGGGCGCGTAGGCGGCCAGCACGGACAGTGCGCCGAACGCGGCCGAACCCCACAGCAGCAGCTTCTTGCGGCCGATCCGGTCGCCCAGGGTGCCGGCGGTGACCAGCAGACCGGCGATGACGAACGAGTAGACGTCGCCGATCCACAACAACTGGGTGCCGGTCGGTTCCAGGTCCTCGCTGAGGAAGGGGATCGCCAGGCCGAGCACGGTGGCGTCGATCGCCACGAGCAGTACCGACAGGGTCAAAACACCCAGGGCGATCCAGCGGCCCGGCGCGCCCTTGGCGGAGCCGCCGGTGCCGGTATGAACGGGGGTCGAGGAGGTGGTGGGACTGGCCATGATCAGGATTCCAAGCCAAGAGACGGGTCGGCCGAGTGGATCGGCGGGAGAGTTGCGGTGGAGCGGGTGCGGTGCCGAGCGGGCGGCGTGGGCGGGCGGCGGAGGCCGATGCGCACCCGAGCCGGATCGCTCGGATCAGCCGGGCGGGCGGCGGGCGGCGCCGCCGAGCAGGAGTTCGGCCACCGAGCGGGTCGCGTCCCGGCCGGCGAGCCGGCCCTCGTGGACCGCCCAGCCGGCCGCGGCGACGAACGAGAACAGCGCCTCGGAAACCCACTGCGCGGTCAGGTCCACCCGCATCGAGCCGTTCTCCTGGCCGCGTCGGACCGCGGCGGCGACCTGCTCGTCCATCACGCTCCAGGCCTGTTCCAGGCCCGGGTCGCCGACCAGCGAACTCTCCCCGTACAGGAACGCCAGGTATTCGGCGCACGGCATCAGCCGGTCCACCAGACCGCGCAGCACGGCGGGGACGTCCTCGCCGGTGGTCAGGTCGGCGGCGTCGATCGCCCGACCGATCTGCGCCGAGGCTTCCGTGCCGAGCGCGGCGATCAGCGCCGGTCGGCCCGGGAACATCCGGTGCAGCGTGGCCCGGCTGATCCCGGCGGCTCGGGCGATCTCGTCCATGGACGACGCCGGTCGCCGAAGCAACAGGGTGACGGCGGCGCGCAGTACGTGCTCGTTGTCGGTGGGCATGGATCAACTCTAGCCCAGATGAGACAGCTATGTCTCATGATTAACGGGAGGGATTCAGCCGGCACCCTGTGGTGTCAGCTCCGGTCGCGGCTCCTGCCAGGTCAGCACCGGCTCGACGACGCCCCCCCGCAGCGCCGCGCCGGGGAAGATCCGCAGCCGCCACGGCGACAGGCGCATCACCGCGAAGCCGGGCGACAACGGGTGCTCCCAGCCGGGCACCCCGGTTCCGGCGGGGTCGTAGCCCAGCGGCTCGGGAGTGTCCCGGAACAGGTTCCACACCCGCTCGCGGATCTCCGGCTCGAAGAGCAGATCCGCGCGACACTCGGCTGCGCACGTGTCGTGCGAGGGCGACCAGTAGTTGCACGACACGAACGGATTGCGGGCGATGTGGGTGCGCTTGGTCGCGGTGGGGGCGGTCGCCACCCAACCGGTCAACCGCCCGTGCTCCCATACCCAGTACGGGTGCAGGATCCGGGTCCGCGGCCGACCCGCGCCGTCCACGGTGGCGATCGAGGCCCACACGATCGAGTGGGCCATGGCGATGAAGGCCGGGGCCGCGGTTTCCAGATCGGTCATGGCGGCAACCCCTGTTCGTCCCGACGGTCCGGTACCTCACCACCCATACTGTCGTGAACGCGCGCGACCCTAAAGGCCCGGCGGGAAGTCGTACGAGGCCGGCGGCCTGATCCGGACCTTGTCGTCCTGGTACATCACCGAGATCTGATCGTGCGGACGCAGCTCGATCCCGGCCGGATCGCCGCTGATCAACACGCCGTTCAGGTAGGTGCGGTAGGTGTGCGTGGCGTCCGGGGTGAGCGCGCCCAGGTGGGTCTCGTCCAAGCGCACGTTCCACATGGCGAACAACTGGCCCAGTACGAAGCGGGCGTTCGCGTCGTGGCTCTCCACGTGCAACACGCCGCTGTTGTCGTGCGTGTGCAGATCGGCCAGCAGTCCGGTCCTTCGATCGATGCCGATATCGGGCGCGACCTCGACCCGATTCAGGCCGACGAAGATGTCCAGGTGCACGTGGAAGTGCTGTACGGCGCCCTCCATCGTGTCCAGATTCAGACCCGCGTCGGCGCCGCGCCGCGCGCTGTCCGCGGGCACCGGCCAGGGCGGCAACTCGGCGTTGTCGGCGGCCTTGGGCCGCGGCAGCGGACCCTGCGGGGTGCCACGCTCGGGCAACGCGATCGGCCCGGCGCCGGGCGCCGGCTCGTGGGCGGACACGGGCGTGCCGGCGGCGAGCGAACTCAGGGTCAGGAGCACGGCGGCGACGCCGACCCCGTTGCGCGGGTGCGGGTTCATCGGGACCTTCCGGGGGCGGAGGAGATGAACAACCTGCCGGTCCGTCGGCCGGGGCGAAAGCCGACCGGGCATTTCGGCCCCGGACTTCACCCATACGGAGCACCCGCGCCGGGGAGGCGATCCGAGCCGGGGCCCGGCCCGCGCCGCGCACGGCCGGGACTGAGCCGGGCTTTGCCGGGCAGACATGGGGCGACCCACCCGCGGGTGGTCCGCGGGTGTCCCTAGGGGGCCGGAACCAGTGATACGCACCAGCCGCCGGCAGCGGCGCATCGAGAACGCGAGCCCCTGGTTCGTCCGACAGCGGTGGATCCTGCTCCTGCTCCTGGTCCTGCCACCGATCGGCGCGGTGCTGATGTGGCTGGTCACCCGCTGGACGCCGATGACCAAGATCGTGCTGTCCGTGGTCGCGGCGCTCTGGTGCGGGGCCCTGGTGATCGGGTTGAGTACCGACCTGGAGACGCACGACAAGAGCCCCGACCCGGTCGCGCCGATCGTCGACGACGGTCGTGGCCCGCAATCGTCTCCGTGACCCGATGCCCGCCACGGATGGAGTTCCCGGTCGATGCCCCTGCTCCCGTCGCACATCACGCCGTTCCGGATCGACATACCCGACGCCGACCTGATCGACCTGCGGGAGCGCCTGGCGCGCACCCGCTGGCCCGACGCCGAACCGGTGGACGACTGGTCGCAGGGCATCCCGCTGGCCTACACGCGCGAGTTGGCCGAGTACTGGCGGACCACCTACGACTGGCGCAAGACCGAGGCGCGGCTGAACGCGTACGCCCACTTCAAGGCGCACATCGACGGCCTGGGCGTGCACTTCCTGCACGCGCCCTCGCCGCATCCGGACGCGCTGCCGCTGATCCTGACCCACGGCTGGCCCGGGTCGATCATCGAATTCCTGGACGTGATCGGGCCGTTGACCGATCCCGTCGCACACGGCGGCGACGCGGCGGACGCGTTCCACGTGGTGGTGCCCTCGTTGCCCGGCTACGGCTTCGGCGATCGACCGGCCGAGACCGGCTGGGGAATCGACCGGATCGCCCGGGCCTGGGCCGTGCTGATGGCCGACCTGGGCTACGCGCGCTACGGCGCGCAGGGCGGCGACTGGGGCTCGATGGTCACCGCGTCGATCGGTAGGCAGGACCCCGAGCACGTGCTCGGCATCCACCTGAACATGCCGGTGGCGATGCCGGACGCGGCGGCGATGAAGGATCCGACACCGGCCGAACGACAGGCGCTGGCCGACCTGGGCACCCACTCCGAGTGGGGCACCGGCTACAGCAAGATCCAGTCCACCCGGCCGCAGACGCTCGGCTACGGGCTGGCCGACTCACCGGTGGGCCAACTGGCCTGGATCGTGGAGAAGTTCCAGCAGTGGACCGACTGCGACGGCCACCCGGAGAACGCGCTGTCCCGCGATCACCTGCTGGACAACGTGATGGTCTACTGGCTCACCGACACCGCCGCGTCCTCGGCCCGGCTGTACTGGGAGAGCTACCGCAACCCCGATCTGGCCGAGGTCGGGGTCCCCACCGGTTGCTCGATCTTCCCGCACGAGATCATCCGCTCCTCGCGCCGCTGGGCCGGGAACCGCTTCACCGATCTTCGCTACTGGAACGAACTCGACCGCGGCGGTCACTTCGCCGCCTTCGAACAGCCGGAGACCTTCGTCGAGGAGGTCCGCCGCTTCTTCCGCCTGATCCGCGCGTAGCCCCGGCGCGCCCCGACCCGTCGCGACGGGCCGGGGCGCGGGTTCGACAGGCGACCGGCGGCGCCCCCAGGCCGGGTGTGGCGCCGGGAAGGTCCCGTCCGACCGGGGTCGGACGGGACCTTCCCGGGCGGGTCATGCCGTGCCGGCTCCGAGGACGCTGCCAAGGAGGTCGTCGAGACCGACCAGGCCCAGCAGCGTGCCGTCGGCGGCGTGCACCAGGGCCAGCGACGCGCGGCGTTCCTGGAGGGCGGCCACGGCGCGCTGGATCGGGGTGTCCACGCTCAGCGTGAGTACCGACGTGGCCAGCTCGCCGGCCGTGTTGCCGGAGCTCTGCGTGCGCGAGGTGAGCACCTTGCGGATGTGTACGACGCCGGACAGCGTGCCGTCCGCGCTCCGCACCAGCAACCGGTTGCGGCCGTTGCGGCGGGACATCGCGACGATCTCGTCCGGCCCCGCGGCGGCCGGCACCGAGTCGATCTCGGCGGCCGGCACGACCAGTCGGGCCAGCGGTTCGGTGTGCGTGCGCAGCGTGCCGGAGAGCACGTCGTGCGACGAACCGTCGATCAGGCCGAGCCGACGGGACTCGCCGACCAACCGGCGCAGCCCCTCCGCGTCCTTGGGGTGGGACAACTCGTCCTTGGGGTCGATCCCGGCCAGCCGCAGGATCGCGTTGCTGACCCCGTTCATCGCCAGCAGCAGCGGCCGCACCACCCGGGTGTAGCCGCGGAAGGACGGCGCGAGCACGAGCGCGACCTTCTCGGGGCCGGCGATCGCCCACGACTTGGGCGCCATCTCGCCCAGCACCATGTGCAGGATCACCACGACCACCAGCGCGATCGCGAACGCCACCGCGTGCCCCGCCGCGGCCGGCATGCCGACCGCGTCGAAGAGCGGATCGAGCATGGTGGCGATGGCCGGCTCGGAGACGATGCCCAGGCCCAGCGAACACATGGTGATGCCGAGTTGCGCACCGGCCAGCATCAGCGACAACTCGCGCACGCCGGCCAGGGCCGACTTCGCGCCGCGCTTGCGCTCGGCGACCAGCGCCTCCAGGCGATGCCGGCGCGCGGCCACCATCGCGAATTCCGCCGCCACGAAGAACGCGTTGCCCACGAGCAGCGCGATGGTGATGGCGATCGCCGGCCACAGCCCAAGCTCCAGCGAGCCCAGGCCGCCACCGGAGGCCAGGGTCGGGGTCACGCAGTCACCTCCGTGTTGCGCCCGGAGCGCCGCTCGGCGCTCCATTCGGAGGCGTTGCGCGGGAACGAGGGAGCCGAGGTCAGCACCCGGATCCGGACCAGCGCCGGCACATGCCGCTCGACTTCGAGCACCTCGATCTCGGTGTAGCGGATCGGTTCGTCGTCCTCGTCGGCCGCGCGCCCGGCGCGTACCTCGTCGGGGTCGGGCACCCGGATCCGGTCGCCCACCTCGGGCAGTCGGCCCAGGTGCGCGATGACCAGGCCACCGAGCGTGTCGTACGGCCCGTCGGGCAGCTCCGCGCCGACGATCCGCTCCGTCTCGTCCACCCGCAGCCCCGCGTCCAGCCGCCACCAGCCGTCCTCGGGCTCGGTGTCGACGGGGTCCTCGTCGTCGCTCTCGTCGGCGATCTCGCCGACCAATTCCTCGGCCACGTCCTCATAGGTGACGATCCCGGCCAGGCCGCCGTGCTCGTCCAGCACGACCGCGAACTCCTCGTGCGCGGTCCGCAACTGTTCGAGCAGCGAGGCCAGCCCGGCGGTGTCCGGGACGAGCAGCGCGGGCCGCGCGATCGACCCGGCGCTCACGTGCGCGGCGTCCTCGGGGGCCACCTCCAGGAGGCAGGCCACCCCGACCACGCCCAGCACGTCGTCCACCCGCTCGCCGACCACGGGATAGTGCGAATGGCCACACTCGGCGACCAACTCGATCAATTCGGCGGCGGTGGTCTCGGCCCGCACCCGGACCACGTCCGGACGCGGCACCATCACCTGGTCCACGGTCAGGTCGCCGAAGGCGATCGCGCGGCGCAGGATCCCGGACAGGGCCGGATCCAGGTCACCGTCCCGGCCGGCCTCGTCGACGATGTGCGCGAGTTCCTCGGTGGTGGCGCCGCCGTGCAGTTCCTCGACCGGTTCGATGCCGATCGCCCGCACGATGCGGTTGGCCAGCGTGTCGAACAGGCGGATCAGGGGACCGGCGACCTTGAGATAGACCAGCGTGGGCCGGCCGAGCAGGATCGCCACCCGCTCGGGCTCGGCGATGCCCCAGTTCTTGGGGACCAGCTCGCCGAGCACCATCTGGATCGCGGTGGCCACCGCGAAGCCGAGGATCAGCGAGATCACCGGAACCGCGCCGTCGGGAACGGCGACCAGATCCAGGAGGGGGGAGATCACCGCCGCGAGCGCGGGTTCGGCGATGAAACCGACCAACAGGGCCGTCACGGTGATGCCCAACTGGGCACCGGACAGCATGAACGAAAGTCGCCCCATCACGGTCATCGCCCGGGCTGCGGCCTTGTCACCGGATTCGGCACGGCGACGCAGCAGGCTCCGATCGGCCGCCACGTAGGCGAACTCCTGGGCGACGAAGAAACCGGTACCGAGGGTCAGTACGACGATCGCCGCTATGCCAAGAGCCGCGGTCATGAGACCGCCTCCCGGACGTCGCGGCTTCGATCACAGTCTCGGGAGGGACCGGTACTAGGGGGGTCCGTCTCTTGGGCGGACACGCACGCTCCTTGCTCAACGGGCAATTCGGGGTCAAACACTTACCACGCCGAACGTATCATCGTGCGCGCTTGTTCCCCGGAGCCGGTCGCGGAAGCGTGCGAAGGGCGTCGGATTCGAACCGGTAGCAAAAGATGCTTGGCTTTATGCTCCGCGTCATGACAATCTGTGCTTCCTCGAACACCGTGTGGTGATCGAGGCCCGTCGAGCACGTGCGACCCGCGTGCTGCGGCGAGGGAAGTACAGAAGTGCGGCGCCTTCTGCCACAGGCGTCGCGAAGTTCATCCGTACGGGGGAGCGACCCGCGCCTTCCCGTCCGGAAGATTGGTACCGGGAACCCGCACCGCCGCAATGACGTTGACAACATCAGACGGGGGCAGCGTGTACGACAGCAGCCCTGATCCGGCCGACGCCGGCTCGCCCGAGGTGCCCGTACCGGACCTCCCAGCGCGCGAGAAGGAGACCATGCCTCGCACACTCGACGACTACGCCGTGTCGCTCGCCGCGTTGAAGGCCTACGACATCACCGGTGTTCGTCCACGCGACCTCCGCCGCTTTCGTGACTTCGGAGAACTGCCGGACGGCGTGCCCGAGGCCGTCGTCCTGCGTGCCCAGCGCATCGTGGAGGAGGAACGGGACCGGTTGTTGCGGTTGACCACCGGTTCGTGAACACCCGCAGTGCCCGCACCACCCGCGCGCAGGCCCGCGCGGTCGTCCGGGACGAGAGCGATGCCGATCCGCCGCTCCCGTGTCCCGTTCCGTCGCGGTTCAGCCGTTGCCGTTGAGATAGGCCAGGACCGCGAGCACGCGCCGGTTCGTCTCGTCCGACGTGTCGATCGAGAGCTTCGCGAAGATGTTGGTGGTGTGCTTGCTCACCGCGCCCTCGGAGACGAACAGCCGGCCCGCGATGGCCGCGTTCGAACAACCCTCGGCCATCAACTCCAGCACCTCGCGCTCGCGCGGCGTCAGCCGGCCCAACGGCTTGTCCCGCACGTTGCGGGCGAGCAGCTTCGAGATCACCTCGGGGTCCATCGCGGTGCCCCCCGACGCGACCCGGCGGACCGCGTCCACGAACTCGTCCGTGTTGAACACCCGGTCCTTGAGCAGATAGCCGACCGCGCCGGTGCCGTCCGCGAGCAACTCCCGGGCGTACAACTGCTCCACGTACTGCGACAACACCAGGATCGGCAGCCCCGGGACCTGCCGACGGGCCTCCAGGGCGGCCTGGAGGCCCTCGTCGGTGAAGGTCGGCGGCAGTCGGACGTCGACGACCGCGACGTCCGGCTTGTGTTCCACCAGAGCCCGGAGCAGTTCCGGACCGTTGTCCACGGCGGCGACGATCTCGAAGCCGTGGGCCTGGAGCAGGCGGACCAGCCCGTCCCTCAGGAGGGCGAGGTCTTCCGCGAGGACAAGTCGCACGGCAGCTCCATGATCACAGTCGTCGGGCCGCCCACCGGGGAGTCCAGGGCGAGCGTTCCGTCGAATGTATCGAGTCGCCGCTCGATGCCGCGCAGTCCCGTGCCCTTCATCAGATCGGCGCCGCCGACGCCGTCGTCGGTGACGGTGATCCGCAACTTGCCGTCCTGGTAGGTCAGATCGATCTCGACGTGCTGCCCACCGGAGTGCTTTGCCGCATTGGTGAGCACCTCGGTGACCGCGAAGTAGGCGGCGGACTCCAGCGGGAGCTCGGGGCGCGCGGGCAGCGCGACCTTGACGTTGACATCGAGCGGGCTCTCCAACGCCACCGCGCGCACCGCGTCGCCCAGACCTCGGTCGGAGAGCACCGGCGGGTGGATGCCCCGGACCAGGTCGCGCAGTTCGTGCAGGGCCTTGGCGGACGCGGCGCGGGTCTCGGCGAGCAGGATGCGGGCCGCGTCCGGGTCCGTACCGAGCAGCGCCTCCGCGGCGCCCAGGTTCATGCCCATCGCCACCAGGCGGGCCTGCGCGCCGTCGTGCAGGTCACGCTCGATCCGGCGCAGCTCGGCTGCCGACGCGTCCACGGCGTCGGTCCGGCTCTCGGTCAAGTGCTGGACCCGCAGCGCCAGTTCGGCCTCCTTGGTGGGGGCGAGCAGAGAGCGGTTCCACAGCGCGTTGACCCGGGCGAACCAGGGCGCGACGGCCAGGCCGACGACCACCTGGATCGCGCCCCAGGGCAGCGCGAAGCCGGCCCGCTGCGAGCTGTCCACCTTGATGAACGTGTACCACTGCGGATCGACGTGCCGGTAGGCCACCTCCCACAGGAACGGCATCAGCACCCCGTGCAGGCCGTTCACGATCAGCAACATCGGGAAGCAGGCCAGCAGCAGGCTGGACGGCAGGTAGAGCAGCCCCCACAGCAGGTCCCGCCAGGTGGCCCCCTCGGTGATCAGTTGCCGGGTGCGCCGCCACAATCCGGTCACCCCCTTGCCCGGGGGGCGCCGTCGGTAGGGGACGGCGATCGGGACGCCGGACCACGAGGTCATCGCGGTGCGGGTCAGGTTGGCGGTGGCACGCAGCAGCAGGATCGCCGGCACGAACAGCACCATGCCGACACCCAGCGGCACCAGGGCCATGAACACGATGCCGCAGATGAACAGGGCGAGGGCCGGCACGGAGAGGAAGACCAGCACGAAGCCCTGGAAGGTGGACGACAACGCCCGACCGAACCGCCAACGCGTCGCCGGTGGATCGGCGCTGTGTGGCGTGAGCGTGCTCATAAGGGGGTCCTCCCGTGGATGTGCCGTGTACCGCTGGTGGCACCAGTGTGTCGGGCGGCGACCGTGCAGGTCACTGGGGAGGCACCCCGCGCGGGGGTGGGGCTGGGCCCACCCCCGCGGGCCGGTCAACCGGCGATGTCCGCCAACAACCGAGCCAGTTCCTCGGGCCGGGAGAACATCGGCCAGTGGCCGGTCGGCAGGCCGTGTACGTGCCGCTCCTCGGCCAGCGCGAACTCGGCCATGAACGGGTGCCCCTGCGCGACCATGACCTCGACCTGCTCGGCCGGGAACAGGCAGCTGATCAGGTGCGCGGGCACCTTGAGCCGGGCCGGGTCGCCGACCCGCTCGGCGCCGGTCGCGACCGCGTACGGCTGCGCCACCGCGCGGGTGCGCAGCAGCTCCAGGTCGGCCGGGGTGAGTCCGTCGAGCATCTCGGCGTCGGTGGTCGGATCCCACGGGTAGGTGTAGCGGCCGTCGCCGCGCTCGGCCACCTCGGCCTCGATCCGCTCCCGCTCGGCGGGCTCGCTCAGGTCCAGCAGCGAGACGCCCTCGGCCACCGGGCCGGCGTCCACGTAGACGATCCGGGCGATCCGGTCCGGGATCCGGTCCAGTGCCTCGTAGGCGGGGAACGCGCCGCCGGAGTGGGCGGCCAGGACCACGTCGGTGAGGTCGCGCGAGGTGATCTCCTCGACCAGGGCGTCGGTCTGCGTCGCGAGGTCGATTCCGGTGGCGTCGGCCGCCTCGTCCGCCAGGCCCGGCAGCGTCACCGCGAGTACGTCGTGCCCGGCGGCCCGCAGCGGTTCGGCGACCCGGTCCCACGCCCACGCGCCGAGCCAGTAGCCGGGAACGAGAACGATGTGCGCCATGGTGGTGCTCCTCTGGTGGTTCGGGTGCTTCCCTGCAAGAACGATCCTGGACCGGATACCTGACAGAACGCGACAGGTTTCCGCGCCGGGCTCAGAGCCAGTTCCGGCGCTTGAAGATGAGGTAGAGGACCACGCAGACCAGCACCATCAGGCCGACCGCGAAGGGGTAGCCCAGGCTCCAGTGCAGCTCGGGCATGTCGTCGAAGTTCATCCCGTACACGGTGCCGATCAGGGTCGGGGCGAACAGGATCGCGGCGTACGCGGAGATCTTCTTGACCTCCTCGTTCTGGGCGTTGCTGGCCGCGGTGAGCTGCCGCATCTCCTCGTTCTGCGCCTGGGTCACCACGATCGCGTTGACCCGCATGATGCCTTCGAGGAGCTGGCGGAAGCCGGCCGCCCGTTCCACCGCGATCGTCGCGTGGTCCCGGACGTCGCGCAGGTAGCGCCGCAGCTCCTGGTCCACGTGGTACTTGTCGAAGCCGGTGGACAGATCGGTGAGCATGAGCAGCAGCGGTCGGGTCGCGCGCTGGAACTCGATCACCTCGCGGGAGAGTTCGTAGATCCGTCGGGAGACGTTCGGGGCGCCGAGGAAGGCTTCCGCCTCGATCTCGTCGATGTCGTTCTGCAGGCCGCCGACCACCGGGGCGTAGGCGTCCACGACGCTGTCCAGGATCGCGTACAGCACCGCCTCCGGGCCCTGGCGCAGGAGTTCGGGCCGGTCCTCGACCCAGCGGCGGACGGCGGACAGGTCGGGGGACTCGGAGTGGCGGACGGTGACCACGAAGTTGGTGCCGAGGAAGACGTGCAGCTCGCCGAAGTCGACCTCCTCGACGTCGTCGAGGTAGCGGGCCGCGCGCAACACCACGAACAACGTTTCGCCGTAGCGTTCGAGCTTGGGCCGCTGGTGGGCCACGATCGCGTCCTCGATGGCGAGCGCGTGCAGGTCGAACTCGTCCGCGGCGGAGAGGAGTTGGCTCTCGGAGGGGCGGTAGAGCCCGATCCAGGCCATTGCGCCGGGCCGGGCGTGCAGTTCGCGGTAGGTGTCGGCGAGCGTGCTCGGGGAGGCGGCCCGTACCCCGTCCACGTAGATCGCCGCGTCGATCAGGCTGTGTTCGACGGGTGGCGGCTCCGGGGCGTCCGCCGCCCGCGGGTCCATCGAGCGTTCCGGTGCCTCCGGGGGTTCGCTCGCCCCGTGCCTGCGGGCGCGGAAGGACAGACGCCGATCGGGCATGCGGGGCTCCGGGACACTGGGCGGCGAAGAGCACGGACGTGACGTCGGGCCGGTCGCGCCAGGAAATCGCGACCGACCCGACCATCGTATTGTCCATTTTTCCGCGCAGATATCACGGATTTATGCCATTTGGCGATTCGGTGGACGGGACACCGGAGCACGCGGTGTTCGCCGGGCCGCCCGGATCGGGCCTACGGCAGCTCGAACGCACCCTTGCCCATCTGCTGCCGCACGGTGACCACCGGCGGGTTGACCAGACCGCGCCGCTGCCAGTTGGCGCCGTCCACGACCAGGGTGTGGCCGGAGATGAAGCGCGCGTAGGGCGAGGCCAGGAAGGTCGCGGCCCAGCCCAGTTCGCGCGGTCGGCCGACTCGCATCGCGGGTTGGCAGGGGTCCTTGTCGTGGGTGCGGGCGAGGTTGCCCTTGATGTCGGCGGTCATGTCCTCGTGGGGGAACAG
>NZ_JBHZAV010000078.1:0-43015 GCF_042754445.1 Embleya sp. NPDC059213 | reverse complement strand
AGATGGTGTTGAGCAGCAACATCCCCTCGGCGATGTCGCGCTGCACGCTCGGCCGTTCGGCCGGCAGCGCGACCGCCTCGCCGAGCCAGTAGGCCGCGTCGCGCTGCCCACCGGACATCTGCCAATACCAGGTCAGGTTCAGCGCGAGCCCGATCGCACCGCCGGCATCGCCGAGGTCGCAGAGGTGGCGCAGGGCGGCGAGCACGTTGTCGTACTCGGCGCGCAACACGTGCAGTGCGTCGAGCTGCCCGGGGCCGCGCAGCAGCGGGTCCTGCCGGGCGACCAGGTCGGCGAAGCCACGAGCGGCCAGGCCCCGCACCCCGGTCAGCACACCCTGCTCGGCCAGGCGCGCCAGGCCGTACTCGCGGATCGTCTCCAACATTCGGTATCGGCCGGTGTCCGGCGCGAGCTGCACCAACGACCGGTCGACCAGGCCGGCGAGCAACTCCGGGACCTCGCCGGCCGGCACCGCGGTGCCGGCACACAGCGCGGTGGCCGACACCGGCGTGACGCCGCCGGGCAGGACCGAGATGCGCTCCGCGACCGTACGCGCGTCGGCGCCGAGCAGGTCCCAGCTCCACGCGATGACCGCCCGCAGCGTGCGGTGCCGGGGGAACGCGGACCGGTTGCCGGTGCCGAGCAGGCGGAACCGGTCGGACAGCCCGGCGGCCAGGTCGGCCGGCGAGAGCGTACGCAGGCGGGCCGCGGCCAGTTCGAGCGCGAGCGGCAGGCCGTCCAGGCTGCGGACGATGCGCAGCACCTCGCCGCGGTTGTGCTCGTCGACGTCGAAACCGGGCCGCACCGCCGCCGCCCGCTCGGTGAACAGGCGCACCGACGCGGTACGGCGGGCCTGCTCGACGTCCGCGTCCGCCGCGGGCAGGGCGAGCGGGCCCAGTGGGACCAGCGCCTCGCCGTCGATCGCCAGCGGCTCCCGGCTGGTGGCCAACACCCGCAGGTCGGCGCAGCGGCTCAACAGCGCAGAGAGCAGGTGCGCGACGGCGTCGATCAGGTGTTCGCAGTTGTCCACGACGAGCAGGGTTTCCCGGCCGCCGAGCAGCTCGGCGAGCACGGCCGGCTCGCCGGCCGGGTCGTCGCGCAGCTCGGTCGAAGCCTCGAACAGCGCCGGGCCGCGCAGCCCGAGCGCGGCGAGCAGCGCCGCGCCGACCTCGGCCGGCTCGGTGACCGCGGCGAGGTCGATCAGCCAGGCACCCCCGCGGTACTCGTGGTGGTGGCGGCGGGCGGCCTCGACGGCGAGCCGGGTCTTGCCGGCGCCGCCCGGACCGAGCACGGTGACCAGACGCCCGCCGGCCAACAGTGCGTCGATCCGGGCGAGGTCGTCGGCCCGCCCGACGAAGCTGGTCAGCGGCGTGGGCAGGTTGCTCGACCGCGGCTTCCTCGTGAGGTCGGGCGCGGGTCGCTCGGCGCGCAGCAGGCGCAGATGGCGTTCGCGCAGGGCGGCGCCCGGGTCGGTGCCCAGGATGTCGGCCAGGGTCGCGCGGACCTGCTCGTAGACGGCCAGGGCATCGGCTTGGCGACCCTGGGCGGCGAGCGCGTCCATGAGCAGCGCGGCGGCCCGCTCGTGCCCGGGGTGCTCGGCGAGCAGGGCGGTCAGCCGGGCGGCGGCCGCGTCGGCAAGGCCCAGGGACAGCTCGGCGGCGGCGAGGTCGGCGACGGCCTCCACCGAGGTGTGGGCCAGCCGGGTCGCGGCCGCGGGTGCCACCGCGGCGACGGCGGCGGGCTCGGCTCCGGGACGGTCGCCCCACAACTCCACGGCCTCGCCGAGCACGGCCGCCGCGGCATTCGCGTCACCGGTGCGCAGGCGGTCCCGGCCGGCCGCGGCGAGCTGCTCGAATCGCAGCGCGTCCACGTCGGCCGCGGCCAGGTCCAGCCGGTAGCCGCCCGCGACCCGAGCGACGTCGCCGGCCGAGCCGAGGATCCGACGCAGCCGCGAAACGAGTGCCTGGAGGGCGTGGGCGGGGCCGGCCGGCAGGTCCTCGGCCCAGATCGCGTCGACCAGGACACCCTCGTCGACCGCGCGCCCGCCGGCGAGTGCCAGCCGGACGAGCAGCGCCCGCAACCGCGCACCCGGAACGGGCAGCGCGGCACCACCACGCGATGCCCGAACGGCACCGAGCAGCGTGACGCGAAGCCGCGCACCCCCGTCCATCCGCCGATCCTTGCGCGCGCACCGTCGAGTCACCAAATCAGGGCGGCGAGCGAGCCTTTCGCCCATGTACAGGCGGCGCTTCGTGCGCGGCTGCCTTCGTATGCGGGCGGTTCCGCGCGGGCGCTTCGTGCGCGGGTGCCTTGCGCATGGCGGTTGTCCGGGCGGTACCCCGGGTGTGCCGCCCATGTCAGCGCCGTGTGTGCCTCGTGTGAGCGGCCCGGGTCAGTGTGTGCATGCCTCCGAGAACAGGACGGGGAGGCAGGAAGGGAGTTCTCGTGCATGACGTAGTGATCGTGGGGGCCGGCCCGGTGGGTCTGCTCCTGGCCTGCGAGTCGAGCCTTGCGGGCTGCTCGGTGCTGGTGGTCGAGCGGGATCCGGAACCCCGCTCCCCGTGGAAGGCGGACCCGCTCGGCATGCGGGGCCTGTCGGCCGCGTCGGTCGAAATCTTCCACCGCCGAGGGATGTTGCGTGCGCTCCTGGCGGCGTCGGGCATCGACGAGGATCCCGACGCGAAACCCGACGCGGACGAGCCGTCACCCCCTCGTGGCGTGGGCCACTTCGCCGGGATGATGCTCGATCCGGCCGACGTCGACGTCGCCGCCCTGCCGTTCCGGCTTCCCGGCCCGGCCGCGGACGGCGTGATGACGACTCTCGAAGCGGTCGAGGCGGTGCTGTCCGAGCGGGCGGCCGAGCTCGGCGTGGAGGTCCGGCGCGGCGTCGCGGTCTCCGCGATCGCGCAGGACGACGAGAGCGCGGTCGCGCGAGCCGGCGAGCACGAGTACGCCGCGCGCTGGGTCATCGGCTGTGACGGCGGACGCAGCGCGGTGCGCGGGCTCGCGGGCTTCGACTTCGTGGGCAGCGAGCCGCAGTTCACCGGCTACGTCGTACTCGCCGACATCGCCGATCCGGAAAAGTTGCGCCCCGGGTTCCATCCGACGCCGACCGGCATGTACCTGCGGACGCCCGCGGCCGGGTACATCGGCATGCTGGAGTTCGACGGCGGCGCGTTCGATCGTTCGCGGCGGCCGACTCGCGAGCATCTGCAGGCGGTGCTGCGCCGGGTATCGGGCACCGACGTGACGCTGAACGACGTGCATCTCGTGTCGAGCTTCACCGATCGGGCCAAGCAGACGACGACCTATCGGCAGGGGCGCGTCCTGCTCGCGGGCGACGCCGCCCACATCCACTCGCCCCTCGGTGCACAGGGACTCAACCTCGGCCTCGGCGACGCGGTGAACCTGGGTTGGAAACTCGCGGCGACCGTGCACGGACACGCGCCGGACGGCCTGCTCGACACCTACACCCGCGAGCGCCATGCGATCGGTGCGGGAGTGCTCGACTGGACGCGCGCCCAGGCCGCGGTGATGAAGCCGGACCCGCACGCCCGGGCGATCCAGGGTGTGTTGCGCGACCTGCTCGGGACACGCGACGGCACGACCTACGTGTTCGAGAGGTTGTCGGGATCCTCGAACCGCCACGACCTCGGCGGCGAACACCCGCTGGTCGGCCGCAACGCCCCGGACTTTCGGCTCCGGGACGGCACTCGCCTCGGCGACCTGATGCGGGACGGACGAGGCGTCGCACTCGACTTCGGCACCGACCGGCCCCTGCACGGCGCGGAGATGGGCCGGGAGAGCCGGATCCGGTACGCGGCCGGTCCGGCGTGCAACGACCTCGGCCTGGGCGCGGTGCTGGTCCGTCCCGACGGCGTGGTCGCCTGGGTGGGTGATCGCGACCCGGATCGCGGTGCGTTCGAGCAGGCCGCCGACCGGTGGTTCGGTGGCCCGGAAGCCTGAAGGCGCGCGAACCCACCACCGACGCGAGATTTCCATTCCCCACGCATTTCAAGGAGCGCACATGACGATCACCCTCCGGCCGGGCAGCACCGTGATGTTCACCGGCGATTCGATCACCGACTGCCAACGGTCGGCCGGCGAGCAGGGTCTCGGGTTCGGCTACCCGCTGCGGGTCGCGGGCGAGTGGGGATTCCGGCGCCCGGACCGGGCCGTGACCTGGCTGAACTCCGCGCAGGCGGGCGACAAGGTGTCGGACCTCGAATCCCGTTGGCAGGCGGACGTGCTCGACGCGCGCCCGGACGTGCTGTCGATCCTCGTCGGCATGAACGACGTCGGTTGGCACACCTACGCCCCGGACGGCCACGTGATCTCCGCGCAGGACTTCGCCGCCGGCTACGACCGTCTGCTCGCGCCCCTGGCCGAGGCCGGCGTGGACCTGATCCTGATTGAGCCGTTCCTCCTGCCGATCAGCGGTCCCGTCGAGGTCGGCGACATGCGACTCGGCGCGGACGTGCGGCGGGAGTGGCGCGCCGACCTGGACCCGAAGATCCAGGTCGTGCGCGAACTCGCCCGCAGGTACGGCGCGCATCTGCTCGCCGCCGACGGCATGTTCGCCGAACTCGCCGCGACGACCGGGGCAAAGTACTGGGCCGCCGACGGTGTGCATCCGACGCCGGCCGGGCATGCCGCGCTCGCGGCGGCCTGGCTGCGCCTGGTCGGGTGAGCGGGCCGGGCCGGTCGGTCAGCGGGGCGTCGCCACGGTGAACTCGTTGCCGTCGGGGTCGAGCATCGTCACCCGGCCGGTCTCGTCCGGCGCGGGGTCGACCAGGGTCGCGCCGAGGGCGAGCAGCCGGTCGACCTCCGCCCGGTGATCCCCGTCGGCGGGTGTGACGAGGTCGAAGTGCAGGCGGTCCCGGCCGAGCCTGGGCATCAGCGGCGGGCCACCCCAGGTGATCTTGGAACCGCCGAGCGGCGAGCGGATCGCGGTCTCCTGGTCCTGATCCCAGACCAGCGGCCAATCCAACGCCTTGCTCCAGAAGTAGCCGACCTCCTGCGAGCCGTCGCAGGACACCGCGCCCAGGAAGCCGCAACCGGCGAGGAACTCGTTGCCCGGCCGGATGACGCAGAACTCGTTGCCCTCGGGGTCGGCGAGCACCACGTGACCCTCTTCCGGGCGTTGGCCGACATCGGTGTGCCGTGCGCCGAGTTCCAGCGCCCCGGCCACGGTTTGCCGCTGGTCCTCCGGGGAGGTACTCGTCAGGTCGAAGTGCAGCCGATTCTGGCCCGCCTTCGGCTCCGAGGTCGGCCGGAACCGGATGCGGAACCCGGTCCCGTCACCGGGCAGGAGCGCGACGCCCTCGTGCGGATCGTCGATCATCTCCCGATCCAGGACTCCGGACCAGAAGCGCGCGAGCCGCGCCGGTTGGTTCGCATCGAAGCAGACCGCAAAGAGTTGACAGGTCATTCCCTGGTATCCCCGTTCCACCGACCGACCGTGCCGACCGGGCGCCGAGCAGGCGCCCGCCGGGCGGCAGCCTAGAGGCGAGCCGGCGTCGCCGCATCCGAGTATTCGCGGCGCGGCGCCGGTGCCCCGGCCGGAGGTCTACCACGGGACGGTCTCGCCGTGGCGGTCCAGGAACCGGAGGCCGGGGGCGCCGGCCTGTGCCTCCAGGACGTCGACGACGGCCGGGATGCTCTCCTGCGGGGCGAGTGGCGCGTCGAATCCGCCGAGCCGGGTGCGGTTGTGGCCGGGGTCGATCAGCAGCTTGGTGTGTCCGTCGTCGGCGTGGCGGGTGGCGTAGCTGCGCATCAGTTGGTTGAGTGCGGCCTTGCTGGCCTTGTACAGCTCGTAACCGCCCTCGGTGTTGCGCGAGACGCTGCCCTGGTCGGAGGACATGACCGCGACGGTTCCGCCGGGCGCGACCAGTGTGCGCAGGGCTTCGAGCGTGTGCAGCGGGCTCAACGCGTTGGTGACCATCACCTCGGTGAACATGTCGGTCGAGACCCGGTCGATCGGCAGGTCGCCCCGATCGATCGCGGCGTTGACGAAGAGCAGATCCAGGGAACGGCCCGTCAACCGCTCGCGCAGAGCGGCCGGCTGTGCGGGGTCCGTCATCTCCAGAGGTTCGATTTCGAGCCGCCCGTTCCAGGCATCGGCACGTGCTTGCAGCTCGCCGCCGTCCCGGCGGGTCGTGGCGATCACCTGCCAACCGCGTCGGGCGAGTTCGTCGGCGAGGACGAGTCCCAGTCCTTGTGAGGCTCCGATGACGAGGGCGTGGCGATCGGACGTGGTGGACACATGCACTCCTTCGTGGTGGGAGTCTCAGTCTAGACGCAACGTCGCGTCTAGACAATCGCACGGGCCTCGCCGGCGGATATCGTGTCCCACATGCCAGTCGCGAACACTCAGCCCCGCAGGCCGCGCTCCGGCAACCGGCGCGACGAGACCGCCCGGTTGGCCGTGCTGCACGCCGCGGACGATCTGCTCGTCGAGCACGGTTTCCGCGCGCTGACCGTCGAGGCGATCGCGCGGCGGGCCGGCGTCGCCAAGCAGACGATCTACCGCTGGTGGCCCTCGAAGGTCGAGATCCTGCTCGACACGCTCATCGAGGACAGCGACAAACGTTTTCCCATCCCGACGGGGCAGGCCACGGCGGCGAACATCCGTGACTACCTGGGCGACTTCGCGCGATTCGTCACCGACGACCCCGCCGGCAAGGTGCTGCTCGCGCTCCTTGCCGAGGCACACCACGATCCCGACACCGCCGAGCGCCTGCGCGAGCGCTACCTCGGTCCACGCCGCGACCGGGAACTCGACCTGCTCGCCCGCGCCGTCGACGCCGGCGAGATCGCCCCCGAACTCGACCCGGACGCCGCGCTCGACGCCCTCGTCGGCCCGATCGTCTATTGCGCCCTGACGGGGTCGGGCATCCCCGTCACACTGGTGGACACCCTCGTCCGGGCCCTGCTCAGGCCGGCGCCGCGCCCGCATTGAGCACGCACGGAATCGGTGGCACCGGATCCGGCCGCGACTCGACGGCGATCGGGGGCCGCGATGTCGATGTCGAATGCGGGGACGACGCGTCGCGCCCGGCCGACACGCTGTGGATGCGGCGCGTCGGCCGGGCGAGTGGGCGGGTCCGGGGGTGAGGCGGGGTCAGCCGCCGCAGTCCCAGGTGTAGTTGGCCGGGCCGCCGGTGGAGTCCCAGCGGAAGCGCTTGGTTTCGCCGGGGGCGAGGTATTGGCATTCCGGGTCGGGCCAGCCCGAGACCTGAACGCTCACGTTCACCCGGCGTCCGCAGTCGTTGCGGACGTCCGCCCAGCGCCAGGTGGGAAATCCGACGTGGGTGTCCTGGGCGACGATGGGGGCGCACTCCAAGGGCTCCGCGTCGGGCGCGGCGGCGGTGGCGGTGGCGGTGGGGGTGCAGAGTGCGAGGGCGGCGGTGGTTGCCAGGGCGAGGGCGGTGGCCGACGCCAGGGTTGCTCGCCGGTGGGAACGGTTGGGAGTACGCATGGTTGCCTCCGGGGCGGGATGTGGCTCTCCTGGTGGGAGCACACGTCCAGAATCCCCGGATCGGGTAACCGGGTCATCACGCACGGGAACGAACGAGCCGTACATCGATGTGCGTAGGGTCGCCACCCGGATGGCCTCATCCCGGTGGCGGCCCCGCTACCGGGTCAGCCGCGTTGCCAGACCTGGTTCGCGCCGTAGTGGCAGGGGTGCAGGCGGATCGCCGCGCCGTCGTTGGATTTGAAATCCCAGATGTCGGCGCACATGCCGGCGTTCTTCGTGAAGATGTAGGTGCCGACCAGGACGAACTGTTGGGCGGGATTGCCGCTGCAATAGGCGAGTTGGACGACGGTGCCCTTCGCGGTGGAACCCCAGGCCGCGTCCATGCACAGGCCCTTGGTGCGGATCGTGCCGTCCGAGCGGATGTCCCACTTCTGATTCGCGTTACCGTTGCACGACCACAGGACCAGCGGCGTACCGTCGGAACCCGCCGACCCACTCAGGCATTTGCCGGTGGACGGGTTGCGCAGCGGGTTGCCCGGGACGTTCGGCGGCGGAGCGGGCGGTGCCGCCGGGGGCGCGGCGGCCTTGGGCCGGGCCGTGGTGGGTTGGGCCGCGGGCACCTGCCGGGGCGCATCCGGTTTCGTCGCGGGCTGTTCGGCCGCGGGGGGCCGTGCGGCGGCCGGCGCGCCCGGGCCGGCCGCACCGGGCGTCTCGGGGCCGGCGGGCACCTCGGGAGCGCCACCCGAGGGCGGCGTCGCCCCGCCGCCCGTCGGTGACGCGGCGGTGGGTGAGCCGGACGATCCGGGCGAACCGGTCACCCCCGGCAGGCCGACCACCCCCGGACCCCCCGTCGACGCGCCCCCCGGCGCCCCTGCGGCGGCGGCCACCGTCCGGCCGGCCGCCGCGTTGCCACCCGAGCCGTTCGGGGCCACGGCCACGGCCAGCGTGGTGACCGCGGCGATGCCCGCGGCCGAGCCGAGGGACACCCACACCCGACGCCCCGGCAGCAGACCGCGCCGGGGACGGGCCGGGCGGCGGGCGTACACCTGCGCCAACGAGGGCGCCGACGAACCGACGTGCGCGCCGGTGTCGTTGGGGTCGGACACGAGATCTCCTTCATGGGCACGGTGCTGACGAGGGGGGCGTGCGCGGTCAGTCGGAGCCGACCGGTTGCGGCAGGTCGACCTCGTCGAGGAGGACCAACTGCCGCGCGTCGGGTGTATCGATCTCGGCCATCCGCATGGCCTGACGTTCGGTCATCTGCTGGAACACCTGCCGCGCTGTGCGGCCGTTGCCGAACTGCGCGCCACGCGGCATCGCGGCGAACAATTCGCCCAGCGCCTTGCGTGCGGGGACGCCGAGTTCGTAGCGGTGCCGACTCGCGTGGTGCTCGACGATGCGCACCAGGTCGTCGGCCGAATAGTCGTCGAACAACAGGCTGCGGGTGAACCGCGAGGACAGACCCGGGTTCGACGCGATGAACCGCTCCATCTCGCCCGGATATCCGGCGACGATCACCACGACCTCGTCCCGGTGGTCCTCCATCAATTTGACGAGCGTCGCCACGGCCTCGCCGCCGAAGTCGTTCGCGACACCGGCGGGCACGAGGGCGTACGCCTCGTCGATGAACAACACGCCGCCGCGCGCCCGGTTGAACGACTCGGTCGTCTTCGGCCCGGTGTGCCCCACGTATTCGCCGACCAGGGCGCTGCGGTCGACCTCGACCAGGTGGCCGCGCTCCAGCAACCCGAGCGCCTTGAGCAGCCTGCCGTACAGGCGCGCGATGGTCGTCTTCCCGGTGCCCGGGTTGCCCGCGAAGACCAGATGCCGGCTCAGCGGCGGTGCGGGCAGACCGGCCTCCTGCCGCATGCGGACCGTCTGCATGAGCTTGACCATGCCGCCGACATCGCGCTTCACGCCGCCCAGGCCCACGAGTTCGTCGAGTTCGGCGAGCAGGTCGTCCAGGGTCTCCGGCGGCGGCGGAGCCTCGCCCAGTTCGGCCAGATCGACCGACACCGGCGCCGGCGCGGCGGCCGACGCGCCGGCCGGGGCGAGGCCGCCTCCCGGGGCGGCCGGCTCGCGCGGCGACCGGGGGGATCCCGGCGACTGGTCGGGCAGCGACGAGGCGACCACCCGGACGGACACGCACTCCTCGAACACCGCACGGGCGCCCTCGGCGTAGCCGACGTCCCGCGCGCAGTCGAAGACCCGGCAACCGACGAACCTCGGCTCGGCGTCGCGGCCGATGTGCAGGGCCGGGTACGCGCAGGCCGACAGGTCGCTGTGTTCGATCACCCCGCGCGCGCCCGCACCGAACAGGATGCCGTTCTTCCCGGTCCCGTCCACCCGGATGCCG
Organism: Embleya sp. NPDC059213; assembly: GCF_042754445.1. NCBI lineage: Bacteria > Bacillati > Actinomycetota > Actinomycetes > Kitasatosporales > Streptomycetaceae > Embleya > Embleya sp. NPDC059213. The sequence goes on along the minus strand of NZ_JBHZAV010000078.1, from coordinate 33,182 downwards.
CGCACCGTCGGCTCGGCGCCCTGCCCCACCACCAGCCCGCTGCCGCCGACCGCGAAGACGCCGCCGCCGTCCATCCGCAGCCGGGCGCCGGAGTCGACGCTGACCCCCGCGCTGCCCGTCTCGGCAATCCGCGTCGCATACAGCGCGGCGACCGCGTCGGTCCCGATCTCGACGCCGGTCCGGCGTTGTCCGCTCACCACACACTCGCGCAGTTCGCATTCCGCCGACGAGCGCAGCCGTACCCCCGTCTCGCCGCCCTCGACCCGGGAGGCGCGCATGGTCAGCCGGGCCTCGTCGGCCACGTGCACGCCGCACATGTCGGCCCCGCCGACGGTGCTGTCCAGCACCTCCGCCTCGGCGTGGGCCACCACCGCGAGGCCGTGTTCGTCGCTGCCGTCGAGCCGGCAACCGCCGATCCGGGCCCGGGCGTTCTCGCCGAGGTGGACCGCGGTGAATCCGGTACGGGCGACCAGCGTCGCGGTCATCGTCACCTCGGACACGCCGAGGGCGACCACGCCGTTGCCGGCCGGCGAGTCGATCCGGCAGCCGTGCGCGGTCAGTCGCGCCGCGCCGCCGCCGGCGATCGCGCTGCCCTTGGCGTCGGTGATCCGGCAGTCGACCAGGTGCACCCGGGCCTCGTGGTCGGCCTGCACGCCGCTGCGCCCGGCCTCGCGGATCCGGCAGTCGTCGAGGCGGAGTTCGCCGCGCTCCTCGACCAGGACACCGTTGCGCCCGGCGCGATCGAGCGTGCTGTCCCGGGCGGACAGCCGCGCGTCGCCGCGCACTCGCAACGCCGAGCCGGAGGTGTCGCACACCCGCAACCGATCGGCGATCAGCACCGCGTGGTCGGACAGCGCCACGCCGATGCCGTCGATGGTCTCCACATCCGTGTCCTCGACCCGGGCCCGGGCGTCGCCGGCCAGGACCAGGGCCCCGTGCCGGGCGCCGTGCAGCCGGCTTCGGCGCAGCAGCAGGACGCCACCGCCGGTCGGATCGCCGAGGTCGGCCGCCAGGGTGTCGGCGAAGCCGAGCGCGGCGTTGCGCGCGGCGCCGGCCGCCGTCGCCGAGCCGACCACGTCCACCCGGCCGCGGTCGAGTTCGCACCCGTCGAGCGTCAGGCCCGCAGCGTCCTCCACCCGGACCACCGGCTCGGCCGGGTCGGCGCCCCGCAGCACGAGGCCGCGGACCAGGCAGTCGGGGGCGGCGACGGTCAGCGCGACGCCGGCGGGCGCGCGCAGCACGACGGTGCCCTCGCCGTGCTCCGGGCGCAGGATCACGCGCCGCTCCAGCCGCAGGTTCTCGGTGTACTCGCCGGGCGCGATCAGGATCTCGGCGCCGGCGGGCGCGCCCGCGAGCGCGGCCGCGATGGTGCGTCGGCTCCGGCGGCTCGTGGGGTCGACGTGGATTGCCGCGGTGCTCATCCGGTACCCGTTCCCGATCCTGGCAGTAGGTTGTCGGACGACGTCCCGTCCGGCACGTGCCCGATCAGGCGCACGGTCGCGGGACCGAGTACCAGCAGGCCGACGAGCTTGTCGACCATCTTGCCCAGGGCGCCGATCAGGAAGATGTCCATCGGACCCTGTCGGTGCACCCACCGACTGCCGATCGAGTGCTGGACCAGGGCCCGGAGCGCGCCGACCGAGACGGTGCCCAGCACGCCGCCGACACTGGACGCCAGACCGGCCAACGCGGCGTCACCGCCGGTGAGTCTGATGATCGCGCCGTCGGCGCCGCGGACCCCGAAGAGCGCGGCCTGCGACGCGCCGCTGACGAACCCGGCCAGGGTGCCGACGCCGAGGCCGACTGCGAACTCGTAGGTGCCGCCGCGCCAGCGGACCGGGCGCTCGTTCGCCCCCCACTCGGTGGGCCAACTGTCGTCGTTGGGCCGCCAACTCCCCGGCTGCCCGTAGTCGATGTTGGACCAGTGCACCTTCCAGCCGCCCCGGTTGGCCGACAGGTGCGCCGCCGAGACGGTGCCCCTGGTCATCGAGCTCAACGCGGCGCCGAACGCGGCGCGTCCGACGTCGATCATGCTCAATCCGTTGCCGGAGAGCACCCGGACCATGGACAGCACGACGAGGTTCACGGTGAAGTCGAGCAGGAACTCGTGCCCCATGTCGATACCGATGGACTCGATCGCCCGCAGGACGAACGGCTCCGGGACCGCCTCGCCGTCGACGGACGGACCGTAGCCCCAGCGGTTCGGCTCGCGGTAGGTGCGGTTCAGGCCGCGGTATTCGTTGGCCAGGCCGGTGAAGTGGGTCTCGCGACCGATGACGACACCGCCGTTGGCGTCGTATTCGTGGATGTATCCGGGGATCGTGCGCTCGTTGATGACGGTGATGCCGTCGACGTCGTAGCGCCGCGCGTGCTTGTTGAAGTTGTTGATCTCCGCGAACGTGTCGTCCGAGAGCCGGATCTTCACCTGCGCGAGGATGCCCTGGTCGGACTCCTGCCACAGGTGCCGGTTGAATTGGGTGGCGGGGGTGGGTCGGAAGTCGCGCACCCGGAACGGGCTGTCGGTGAAGAAGTCCCGGAAGGCGTTGGTGCGTTTGCGCGCCGGGATCTCCTGGACGACCTCGTGGTCGAGGCCGGCGATCCGGTCGGACCACCGGGCGCCCTTCGTCCAGCCGGGGAGCCGGTTTCCGTTCGCGTCGAACCAGTGCCGGATCCGGTCGCCCACGCCGTTGCCGAAGTTCATCACGTTGTTGTCCGCGTCCAACTTGTTCCAGTGCCAGACCTCGTTGCCCCCGGCGTCGAGACCGCGCCATCCCTGCACGCTCAGGCCCTCGCCGAGTTGTCGGTGATCGCGGATCAGGTTGCCCGCCGCGTCGAAGTCCTGGAACGACTCGCGGTCGAAGTGCAACCGGGTGATCTGCGTCTTGAACGCGGTGATGCGTTTGCCGCCGACGCCGGGATCGGCCGCGTCGTGCCACCGGAACTCGCCCGGGTTGCGCCCCATGGTGCCGACGATGTCGAGGTGTCCCCTCCCGTCGGGCGTGGGGAAGGAGTCCGAGCGGGAGACGACCATGCCGTGGTGGTCGTACCGGGTCCAGTCGCCGGCGTGCGCGTCGATCAGGCCGCGGGTGTTCGGGCCAGGCTCGCCGGCACCTCCGGCGGGCCTGGGCCGGTAGTCGATGAAGGTGCCGTCGGAGAAGCCGGTGCGGACCACCCGCCACTCCTTGGTGCCGGGGGAGTACCAGTTGCCGTCGGCCAGGTCGTCGGTGATCCGGTCCTGCCAGGTGATCTGCCGAGTGCCCGTGCCCGGGGTCACCACGAAGTCGCCCTCGACGAACGTGCGGTGACCCTGCAGGCCGCCGACGCCCTCGGACCAGGGCAGGTAGCCGGGGCGGTGGGCCACCTGCGCCCCGGCTACGTCGGGCAGCCGGACGTCGCCGACGGTGAGGGTGGCGCCGTTGCGCAGGGTGCGGGTCTCGCGGACGATGTCGCCGCCCCGCCCGACGTCGATCACCGTCTTGTTGTTGGTGATGAACTGCACGCCGTACGTCTTGGGGCCGCCGGCCGCCGGCTCCTGGCTCCAGGTCCCCACCCGCAGCCGGTTGTCGTGGGCCAGCCACGGGTGCCGGGTGAGGTCGGTGGCGCGGAACTCGGCGCTGAACAGGTTGCGGAAGAACACCGGGGGTCGCTGCTCGGCGAAACGCTCGAACATGAGGAAGTCGCCGTTGTGCAGGGTCTTGCCGAGCCCGTTGACGTTGCCGTCGGCGTGGCGGGAGACCCAGTCGCGCTTGGGCACGCCGCCCGGGTCCAACTCGACCTGGTGGTAGCGGCGTACGTCGTGCAGACCGGGTTGGAAGCGGCCGAACTTCTTCTGGACGGTGACGATCTCGTTGGTGAGCGGGTGGTGCATGTTGTCGGTCCAGCCGCGGCCGGGACCCGAACTCCAGTGCCGGTCGCCGGACGCGATCGCCCGGAAGTCGGCGTCGAACCGCACCCACCTGGTGTCGGCGGCGAACCCCTGGGTCGCCGGCAGATGGCGCAGGTCCGCCAGCACGTGCCCGCCGTCCGCGCTGAGCTGGAAGTGCCGGACCCGCACGTCGAAGCCGAGCACGCTCTCGACGTCGAACCAGCTTCGGGTGCTCTCCCCCCAGTGCCGGGTGCCGTCGTGCACCAGGTTGCCGTTGATGTCGAACTCGGCCCACCGGCCGCGCTGATTGAACCGACTGAAGGTGCCCAGCGACGCGGACGAGTGGTGCGCGTCGAGGATGCCGCCGTCGGGCAGTGTGCGCCGTTCGAACACGGTGACCTGGAGGTGGCTGATCAGGTGTACCCGGCCGGCGCCCGCACCCTTCGGGTCGACCGGGCCGCCCTCGAACCACTTGCGCGGGCCCGGCGTGGGCACGTGCAGGCCGTGCGCGTCGGTGCGTATCAGCGACCACGCGCCGTCGCCGCCCGCCGGGTACGTGATCTCGAAGTGTCGGTTCGGGTCGATTCCGCCTCGGGCGCCGACGATGTCGATGCGTTGGAACTCCAGGCGCCCGCCCGCGTCGAACCGCTGGAACTCGCCGGTGCGCGCGCCGATGCCGTCGATCCGGTAGCCGCCGCCGGGTTCCGGAGTCGCCCGCAGGCCCGGGAGCGGGTCGAGATGGCCGTCGAGGACCCGCAGGTTGCCCGTCGCGATGTTCAGGAAGCGGGTGTGCTCGGGGCTGCCGATCCGGGCGTCGGACAGGGGGATCGTGTCGAACCGGTGGGCTCCGGTGCCGTCGTTCACCCGGAACACGGTGATGTTGCCGTCCCCGTGCGGGACTTGGTGCGGCGTCACGTGGAAGTCGAGCCCGCCGGTTCGGCCGAACAGACGGAACTCGCCGTCGGCGCCGCCGACATGGAACCCGCCGCCGGGGCGGGTGTGCACGGTGCGGTTCGCGATGTCGGTGAGGCCGTCGTCGACCAGGGTGTGTGCCCCGCCCGGGTGCACTCGGACCAGTTCCGGCAGTTCGGCACCGCCGGCCCCGGTCAGGCGCAATACCTGGAACTCGAACGCGCCGGTGCCGGAGAAGCCCCGCAACATCCCGGTGGCGGCGTCGGTGACCCGGAGCGTGCCGTCGGGACGACCGACCACCGTGAACCCGAGGTTGCCGCCGTCGGCGCCCTTGACCAGCGGCAGCGGACCGGGTGCCGCCGCTCCGGCGACCGGGACCGGGGCGAAGACGAACTCGTGGGTCGGGGCGCCGTCGGCCCCGCGCAGGCCGACCACGTCGAAGCGGTGCGCGCCGTGCATGTCGACGATGATGTGGTCGGTGCCGTCGCCGACCCGGAAGCCGGCACCGGGCGTGCCCGCCCGACGCACGAAGCCCTCGGTCGTGATCCCCGGCTGGGGTACGACGTGCGTGTTCGGGACGGCCGCGAGGTGTCCGTCGACGAGCGTGCCGTCCCGGCCGTCGAAACGCACGAACCGGCCCTCGAACGGGCCGCCGCGCAGGTGGGTCGCGTCGTGGCGGTGCACGCCGTCGAGACCGTGCGTGGCGAACGACCCGTCGGGGTCGGTGAGCCGCAGCTCGCCGCCGACCCGGGTGACGGTGAGGTTCGGGTCGGGTACCCCGCCCCGGTCGCTCGGATGCGGCACCGGCACGTCCGGGGTGCCCACCGGGGTGTGCACGAACCGCCCGGGCCCGTGACCGCCGGTCAGCCCGAGGACGTCGTGGGTATGCGCGCCCGCGTCGTTCACCACGATCGTGCCCTCGGGGTGATGCACGAGGTATCCGCCGCCGTGCTGCCGGACGACGTCGGTGTTCGGCACGATCCTGCCGTCGCCGTGCGCGAGTTGCGGCAGCCCGCCGGGGTGGTCGGGCAGCCGGATGAAGCCGCCCGGCGCGCCGCCGCCGGTGAGTGGCAGGGCGTCGTGCGAGTGGGCACCCCCGGGCGTGTGCACCTGCACCACGTGCGGCTGCCCGGCGGTGCCGGTGACGTGGAACGTGTTGTCGACGGTGCGCACGGCCGCGGTCGTGGTCGGCGCGCCGTCGCCCGCGCGCAGGTGCGGCAGTCGGTTCGGTCCGCCGACCGGGGTGAACACGTGCAGACCCGTCGTGGCGCCGTTGGGGGTGGTCAGGGTCACCACGTCGTGGGCGCGGGCGCCGCCGGCGTCCACGTGGAACCGGCCGCCGCCGTGCCGGATCCGGAACTCGTTGCCGATCTGGCGGATGACTTCGGTGTCGGGCACCGGCCTGCCGTCGGCGTGCGCCAGTTGGGGCGTGCCGACGTGCGGCGAGCGGATGTGGCCGCCGGCCACGGTCGATCGGTCGATCCCGGTCAGCGGCAGCGAGTTGTGCGAGAAGCGGCCGTCGGCGCCGAAGACCCGCACGCTCGGGCCGGTGCCGGTCGGGACGACATGGAGCATGCCGCCGGCGTGTTCCGGTACGGAGACGACGCCGAGGGTGCGGCCGGCGTCCGCGCCGACCAGGGCCCGGGCGCCGCCGCCGTCCGGGGTCAGCACGTGCAGCGCCAGCGGGCCGTCCCTGCCGATCAGGCGCAGGCCGGTGCCCGACGGCGTGCCGGTCGCCGGGTCGTAGAGCCGGAAGCCGCCGGGCGTGGGGACGACGATGCCCGCGTCGACGACCCGCACGGGCGGAGCGTCCGGGTCGGTGTGCAGGAGGTTGCCTTCGCCGTCGATGTGGGTGACGCCCAGGATTCGGTCGTTCGGGTCGACCCGGATCGCGACCAGGGTGTCGTCGTGCTCGCCGCCGGTGAGGGTGATGCGCCGTTCGATGCGGTCGAGCCGCCCGCCCTCGGCCGAGAGGTCGAAGTCCCAGCGGCGGACCTCGACGTTCGGCACGACGGACTGCTCGACGCGCGCGATGTGGTTCCCGGTCGGACCGATCAGGCGCGGGACGTTCGGGTGCGACGCGTCCGGACCGCCGGCGATCCGGATGCCCTCGATGCCGCCACCGTCGCCGACGCGGTATTCGAGGTGTGCGCCGGACAGCCCCGGGATGTCGACGACACGCGGGCCCGGCCCGGCGACGGCGGGCACGGTCGACCCGGTGGTCGTGGTGTGCACGAGTTGCGGGGTGGGCAGCGTGGTCAGCTCGATGGCCTGCCCGGGGACGGGGCCGGTGACCTGGGCGTCGATGATCTGGTCGTCGAGGAGCCGATGGTTGTTCGCGGCGCTGAGTTCGTAGTCCCAGCGGTGCGTGCCGCCGTCCCCGAGGGCTCGTTCGATCCGCAGCACCTCCTGGTCGCCGACGGTGATGTGGGTCGCGGAGAGGTCGGCGCGACCGCCGGGATCGATGTGGATGTCGACGGTACGGCCGGCCTGTGTGCTCGGCAGGACCCGTACCTCGACGCCGTTCAGGCCGGGGATGGTGCCGAACGTGTGCGCGAAGTCGTACTGCACGCCGTGCATCATGAACACGTTCAGGTTGTGCGCCGCCCCGTTCGCCGGGACGAGGTGCGCGCCGCCGGCGAGGCCGCCGGGCATCGCCGGGACGCCCGGCAGGCCGCCCGGCGTCGCGTGGACCGGCACCGCGCCCGACGACGGGCCGCCGAGGAGCACCCGGCTGCCGTTGACGTCGATGTGTGTGCCGGCGCCGCCGAGGCCCTGGACGCCCTTGACGTCGACCGCGTTCGCGCCGGGCCCGACGAGCGAGGTCTCGCCGTCGACGCGCAGTCCGCCGAGGTGGGGCGTGTTCACGTCGGCCAGGTGGATCGGGGTGCCGGTGTGGGCGGTGGCCACGTGCGCGACCGCGGGCAGGCCGCCGACGTTCGGCGTCGCGACGTGCCCGAGGGCGCCGACGGCGGTGACCGAAGGGGTGACGATCTGGCCGGTGTTCGGGATCGCGCCGACGTTCGGCGTTTGGATGTGCGTGGTGAGCGGGAGCGCGCCGACCCCCGAGACGTTGACGTGCGGCAGGGCCGGCGTGGACACGTCCGGCATCGCGACGTGGCCCGGTTGGGGGAGGGCGACGGTGCCGAGGCCGTCGAGTCCGGTGTGCGCGCTCGTGGCGGGCGTGGGCAGGTCGTGCACCAGTGCGCTCGATCCGGGCAGGCCCAGTTGCATCCTGTTGGCCACGCCGGCGCCGACGGTGTCCAGGTTCGGGATGCTGATGTGGCCGAGCGCGGGCGGCAGCGCGTTGACCCCGGTCGCGCCGAGGCCGGTGATCCCGTGCGGGACGGAGATGTTTCCGGCGAGGTGCGTCAGGCCCGACCCGGTGAACGAGAACGAGGGGATGTCGGCGATCCTGGCGCCGATTCCGGGCAGGTGCGTGAGCGCGTTCAGTCCGCCCATGTCGTCGAGGAAGGTGCCCAGGCCGGGGAAGTTGCCGGCGTGGAAGCCGGTGCCGAACGTGTTCGGCGACGGCAGATCGATCACGTCGAATCGGCCGAACCCGTTGGTGAACTTCGTGGACAACGACGGCATGTCGAACGCGCCGCCGAGCGGACCCATGTGCACCGAGTCGAAGCTGCCGAGGTGCACATTGGGCAGCTTGACCAGCTCGCCGCCGTGCCCGAACGCGTTGAACCCGGCGTTCGCGCCGGCGGAGATCTTGGAGCCCGCACCGATGAACTTGCCGTCGATGAAGGCCCCGTAGCGGTACATGCCGAACATGCCGCGGTCGATGAAGCCGATCCGGAAGGCGAGCCCGAGGCCCTTGCCCATCTCGTCGGCCGCCACCGGCAGGAACAGCCGCAGCCCCTTGAAGCCGCTCAGGCCGTTCGCGATCGAGGTACCGAGATTCTTGAACGCGTTGATCGTGCTCGCCACCGCGCGCAGGCCGAAGAACGTCTTGGCGCCGGCCAGGTTGATCACGGTCAGCTCGGCGCCGAGCGGGAAGAACTTGATGCCGTTCCCGAGGTTGCCGCCCAACTTCCCGATGCCGGGGATGTGGGTCAGATTGGGACCGATTCTGAGTCCCTGCGCGCCGCCCCTGATCCACGCACCCGCCGCGGCCACCGCGTCGTCGATGCCCAATCCGACCCGACCGAACAGACCGAACGAATTGGCGCCGCCGGTGAAGAAGTTCTTGGTGCCGATGATCCCCCGGCCGCCGGCGCCCTTGATGCCGGTCCACAGGGCGCCCAGGCTCAGGCCCTTGGTGGTGGGCGAGATCATGCCCAGGATGCCCAACACGAGCTGGGTGACGGACGCCTTGCCGTGCGCGAAGTCGATCGCGGTCTTGATCAGGAGCGCGACGTTGAGGGCGATGCTGAGCAGCGCCAGCGGGCCGCCGACGAAGATCGCCGGAATGGCCAGGATCATCGCGATCCAGCCGAGCGCCTTCCAGAACTCCTCGCACTCGTCCACGGGGGAGGCGATGGACTGGCCGGCGGCGATCATCTTGCGCGCGGCGGTGTCGGCCGCGGCGGCCAGGACGGACTTGGCGTCCGTGGCGGTGGCCTTGTGTGCGGCCCTGCCCTCCTCGTCGTCCGCGGCCAGCGCGGCGGCGGCGGACAAGGCGGTGTCCGCGCGGTGTTGCTCGTGGCGCATGACCCCGACGTAGAGGGTCAGGGCGCTGCGGACGTCCTCGTGGGCCTTGCGGAACGTGGCGATGTAGTCGCGCAGATTGCCGTCGATCACGCCCCGCAGGGCATCCGCCGTCTTGCCGACGAAGATCGTGCTCGACGTGTTCTTGACCTCGGTCAGACCGTTGTCGATGTCGCGCGAGAGTTCGACGAACGCGAGCTCCGCGGCGATCACCCGGTCGATCCGGTCGGCGTCGCCTGGAGTGGGATCACCGTCGAGGCCGAGCGCACTCCAGTCCCCGGGACGAGCCATCGAAGCGCCTCTCTCGCTCGATTCGTGCAACCACGGCGCTCTTTTGTACGCGCTTTCGGTTCGCCGGGTTCATTCTTCCTCGCGACAATCTCGATTGAACCCCCGATGGATGTGACGCGTACAGAAATGGGAGTGGTTCGCAGCGCGGGCGCACCACGCGAGTCGGGCGAGGGACAGGAGATCCGAATGGCGGATTTCGCCATCGACTACACCAACCTGCACGAGATCAACACGAAGCTGAGAAACCTTGCCAATCAGGCAGATTCCGGCTCCGGCGGGGCATTTCGTGAGCTGGGCGAGGCGGGTGCCGCCGAACGCCGGGCCGCGCTGGGCACCTCCGGCCTCTCGACCGCGTTCAACAGCTTCTATCACCATTCGAGATCCCGCACCGCCAAGGCCAAGGAGGGCTTGAACAAGCTCGCCGACAACTTCAAGGCGGTGTCCGACCTCTTCTTCGACGAGGACGCGAGGATCTCCGGTGGAGCGGGTCTGATCACCGCCGGCCTGGGACTCGACAAATGGCGCAACGCCAAGGCCGCGCACGACAAGTGGCTCGCCGACAAGGCCAAGTGGGACGCCTACCTCGCCTCGATCGGCGCCACCGAATACTTCCGCGCCCACCCGGACGAGACCATCCGGCACGTCTGCCACGACCCGGAGGCGCCCGCGTGGTGTGCCGCCTGGATCGCCAAGGGCGAGGACGGCACGCCCGTCAATCCCGGCGAAGAGCCGCCCAAGCCCGATGACAAACCGCCGACTTCGTTTCACTACGAGGACAAGAACGGCAAGATCGACGTCAGCGTCGAATTGGACAAGAACAACAACATCATCAAGGAGACGTCGACGATCACCAATCCGCAGGGGCAGAACTACGAGACGACCACGACGTACAAGGGCCCCCCGGAAATGGTCGAGATTCCGGACGGCGACGACAAGGGCGACGAGCCGGACAAGATCGACGTCCGTGACTACACGATCACCACCAAGATGAGCGACGGCACCACGGCCACGTCCGATTTCACCATCGAGAAGGACGGCAGCGGGACCATGATCAGCCATTCCGGGAAGACGACCGAGCACTACATCCGTGACGGACCCAGGGGCGAGTGGCGGCGCGATCCCAAGTTCGCCGACGCGGACGCCTCCTCCGGCAAACACGAAAAGCCGGACCGCAACGTGGGCAAGCCGCCGCCCGGCGGCCGCGTCGACTGAGCCGCGCTCCGCCGGCCGCCGACGTTCCTGTTCCCGTCTCCGCTTCCGTTCCCGCTTCCGCTTCCGTTCGAGGAGATTCGCCATGGGCGCCAACATCAAACTCAGCTACGCCGAGATCACCCGGGTGTCCAACCTCTTGGACAACAGCGTCGAGCACACGCTCGTGCCCCGGATGAAGGAGGCCAAGGCCGAGGTCGACAGTCTGCTGACCACCAACCTCGTGCTCGTCAAGGCCAGCCCGGCCCTCCAGGCCCAGTACGACAAGTTCAGCGTCGCGCTCACCGCCGCGACCGAGAGCATCAAGGGCTACGCGCAGCAGTTCCGGCAGATCATGCAGTCGGTTCAGGACATGGACAAGGACATCGCCGACAAGGTGCACTCCTCCCAGTAGCCGCCCGTCCACGCGTCGCCACCCGACAACCGACCCCTTCGGAGGACCCGATGGCCGACATCAAGATCGATTACGACGAAATCCGCAGCGCGGCCACACGGATGGGCACCAAACTGACCGACATCTCCAACGAGCTCGACAATCTGCAGACCCAGGTCGCCAATCTGCTCCACGACGGCCTGGTGTTCGAGAAGGCCAGCCCCGCCTTGCAGGAGGCGTACCGCACCTTCAACGAGCAGATGAAGAACTCGGCGAGCAACATCCACGCGTATGCCAAGAACTTCACCGACATCGCGGACTCGCTGAACACCTCCGACACCAAGCTGATGGGCGACATCAACACCGCCATCGCGAAGATGAAGGCCGACGCGGCGGCCCACAAGTAGCCGCCGGCCGCCGCGCCTTCCTCGTGTGGGTGCCGCGCACGCTCCCCTCAGCCGTCGAGGACCGTGAGCGGCACCTGCACCGCGATCGCCGCCCCCGCGTCGCCCGCGGTCCAGCCCCGGCCCGGGCCGAGCGGCGTACGCACCTGCTCGGCCGACAACCTGACCCCGATCAGGTCCGCCTCGCCGAGCGTCTTGGGCCCGAGCAGCAGGCCGCGCCGCGAGCGTCGGGCCATGCCGACCCAGCCCAGCGAACTCATCGACTCCGCCAACCCGGCCAGCAACAGCCCCTGTCCGTGGTCCCGGCCGGAGGTGGCGATCCGACGCAGCACCGAGTCGGCGGCGCAGGCGAGCATCAGATCGGCGTCGTCCACCACGACCACCACCGGCTCGCCTCGTACCGCGGTCAACGCCTCCACCAGTACCTCCGGCTCCGGATCGGGGTCGGTGAGCACCTGCGCCAGGCCGTGCGCGGCCAGCTTGCGCAACTGCGAGTCACGCGGCGTGAGAACGATCAGTCGGGTGCCGCTCATCAGCAACGACACACACATCGCGGCCAGCGTCGTGGTGCGTCCGCTGCGCGGCGGTCCGGCGACCATGAACGACCCGCCGCCGTCCGCGAAGTCGTGCACCAGCGGCTCGACCGCGTCGCCGCCCACACCCAGCAGCGCGTGGAACGGCCTGCGCAGCGATTGCGGCACCCGGTCGTGCGCCTCCTGGAAACCGATCAGGGTCGGCATCTCGCTGATCCGGAACGGCCGTCGTACCGGAGGCACGTTGGCGTCCCGGGCACTCGCCCGCCGGCCCAACTCCCGCATCGACTCGGCCTGGTCGCTCTGATCGCTCGCCGAGGTGTCCTCCCCGTCGACGCCGCCCGTGGCGACGGCCGGCTCGGCGATCGAGGGCAACAACGCGATCTGCGCCTCGATCGCCCCCGGAGCCAGCCAACCCCGACCGGGGGCCACCGCCGCCGGAATGCTGTTGCGGGGCATGCCGATGAGCGTGTAATCGCCCGGGTCGGTCTGACGCAGCAACAGCCGATGGTCGTTGTGCGCGGCCAGGCGCCCGCCGAGCAACAGCCGCTCCGACGTGGCGATCACATGGATCCCGGCGCCCTGGCCCTCGCGCAGGAGCCGCACGAAGTCGGCGTACAACCGGCCGCCGTCGTAGTCGTCGAGCATGGTGCTCAGCGCGTCCCAGCCGTCCACCATGAGCACCAGGTGCGCGGGTCGGCGGTCCTTGTCCACCCTGCTCCGCAACTCGGTGACGTCCGCGCAGTCCTGCTGCGCGATCAGCCGCTGCCGCGCCGTGAGTTCGGCGGACAGCCGGTTGATCAGCCGCTCCATGCGCTCCGCGTCGTGGCGCGAGACGACCGCGCCGCAGTGCGGCAGCGCCTCCAGCACGCTCAGCCCGCCACCGGCCGCGTCGATCGCGTAGATGTGCAGGTCGGAGCAGGGGATGGTGAGCGCCGCCGCGCCCGCGACGGTGCGCAGCACCTGGGTGCGGCCGGAACGCGGTGCGCCGATGACGTACAGGTGCCCGAAGGACGCGAAGTCGATCGCGGCCAGCCGCCGGGCCTGCAGGTGCGGGATGTCGAGCAGGGCGTAGGGGACCATCGGCAGCGCGCCGGGCGCCGGCTCCGGGATGGCCGGCAGCTCGTCCAGCCGCATCCGGCCGTCCATCGGCGGCAGCCAGGGACTGGGCTGCGGCCGGAAGTCGGGCAGCCGGTCGGCCGCCTCGCGCAACGCGTCCACCAGGGCGCGCAGGTCCGTCGGCTGCTCCTCGAAGGGAGTGATCATCCGGCCCTCGTGCGAGTCGAAGTGCGACTCCGGTCCCGCGCTCACGTCGGTGTCGATGTCGGTGCCGGCTTCGGCGTCGGCGTCGGCTTCGGCGAGGTCGATCGGGCGGCCCAGGCGCTGCCAGCCGAGTCGGACCCCGCGGACCGGCCGGGACGCGGCGCCCTTGACGACCGAACTCGGAACCGCACCCGGGCGTTCCGCGCCGACGAACGCGGTCTGGAACGGGGTGGGCGCGCCCTCGCCGCGCCGGACCAGGGCCCGTCCCGGGTTGTTCGGCGAGATGCCGGCGGCCTCGACGCCGTCGATGATGTCCTGGCTCTCCGAGCGGTCGGTCACCCGCAGGGCCATCCGCAGGTTGGTGTTGGCCTTGATCTCGTTGCTGACCGAGCCGCCCGGCCGCTGGGTGGCCAGCAGCAGATGCAGGCCCAGTGACCGGCCGCGCTGTGCGAGGCTGATCAAACCGGGGACGAAGTCCGGTAGTTCGCGGACCAAGGTGGCGAACTCGTCGATCACCAGCAGGAGTCGGGGTAGCGGAGGCAGGCGCGGGTCCCGCGAGCGCTTGATCCGGTACTCGGTGTGGTCCTTGGCCTCGACCTCGTTCAGGACCGTCTCGCGGCGGCGCAGTTCGGCGTCCAAAGAGGCCAGCGCGCGCTTGACCAGGTGCCCGTCGAGGTCGGTGATCATGCCGAGGGTGTGCGGCAGTTCCGCACATTCGCGGAACGCGCTGCCGCCCTTGTAGTCGACCAGTACGAAGGTCAGCTCGTCCGGCCGGTTGACCGCGGCCAGCGAGGCGATCATGGTTTGCAGCAGTTCCGACTTGCCCGAGCCGGTGGTGCCGCCGATCAGGCCGTGCGGGCCGTCGCGGACCAGGTCCAGGCGCAGCACGCCCTCGTACCCGCTGCCCAGGACGAACGAGGTGGAGGCCGGGCGGCGTGCCCAGGCACGCAACAGCAGTTCGGCGTCCGGCGGTTCCTGACCGATCAGCGGCAACAGCGCGACCTCGGACGGCAGTCCGGAATCGCCGTCCACGGTGACGTCCAGCACCGGCGCGACGGCGCGCGCGACCTCCTCGCACCAGGCCGGGTCGACCAGGTCGGCCCGGATGCCCTTGACCTCCGGCACGTGCGACGCCTTCAGGTCGAGCCGGCCGCGGTTCGCCGTCACCACCGCCGTGCACTCCTCCGGCAACAGGTGTTCGCGTTCCTCCAGGCACAGACCGAACACCCGGACGGCCGGGCCGTTGGTCAACACGTCGATCATGCCCGGCACATCGCGCAGCCGGCGGGCGCCGTCCAGGATCACCAGGACGTCGGGCTCGCGATGCAGGGTGGGACCGAGGGCCGATTTCGCGGCGTCCAGGCGGGTCTGGACGTCGGAGATCAGCTCGTTGACCCGATGCGCGGTGCTCTCGGGGTCGGTGCCCAGGGCCACCACCGCGGCGCCCGCCCGGCCCGGCCGCAGGTGCGGCAACCACCGCACCCACTGCCACGCGTCGGCGTGCTCGTCCTCGGTCAGCACGACGATGCGCACGTCCCGCGGGCTGTGCAGGACGGCCGTCTGGATCACCGCCCAGCTCGCGATCCGGCGGGCCGTCTCCCCTGGGGCGCCGATGCCGACCACTCCGAAACCGGTCATCTCGACCCCGAACGGCACATCCGCGAGGCGCCAGTTGACGCTTCGGTAGTGCGTCTCGCGCGCCTGGTCGTCGATGCTCTTGAGGGACGCGCGGGTGAGGGTACCGAGTCGGATGGTCAGGTGGTCGGGGTCGCGCCGGCGGCGTTGCCACAGGCCCGGGCCCGGACCGGTCGCGATCAGCAACACCGCCGCCGGATCCGGGAACGTCGCGTTGCGCAGCCCGCGTTCGTCGACGGTCGCGCGGCGCATCTCGGTCTCCAACGCCGACCGGCGGATCCGATAGACCCGCTTGGCCTCCTGGTAGTCCCGGCGACCGCTGCGCTTGCCGGAAACCCAGTTGCCGATCGCCATCAGCGGTGTGAAGAACACGAAGACGACGAAGAACAGGCTCCGGAACAGGAACATCATCGCCAGGCCCATCAGGAGCGGGGCGATCATCATCAGGAAGGGGAACGGCCGCTTGCTGTTGTCCGTCGGCGGACCCATCATCCGGATCGACTCGCCGTCCAGGTGCGGCGCGATGCGTGGCGGCCGGTTGTACTCGACGCCGAGACCGTTCGCCGACGTGCGTACCGCCGCCTCGGGCTCGTCCGGCGGGCCCAGGCGCAGCAGATGCTCGCCGAGCGACAGGTCGGCGTAGGTCGGCCAGGACTGCGAGCCGTCGTCGGGCGGCGGCAGGTAGCCGATCGGCGGCAACGGCGGCCGGGCGGGCAGCCCGTCCGGACCCGGCGGCGGGGACTCGGTCGAGTGCCCGCCGGGGCCGCCCTCCTGCATGCCGGCGGGCTCCTCGGCGGAGAGTGGTGTGCCGGTGATCGGATCGACCGGCGGCGGCGGGGTGAGGCTGCGCAGCCCGCACCGCTCCGGGTCGGCATCGTCCGGCAGCGCGATCGTGACGGCCGCGTCCGTGCCGACGGTGATCCAGGTGCCCTGGGCGGGCGCCTCGCCGCCGTCCAGGCGCAACGCGCACGCACGGTCGGTGCCGACCTCGTGCCGCCCCGGGCCGAGCCGCCAGACCCGGCCCGCCCCGGGGCCCGACACATGCCGCACGGTGACCAGCACCGGGTCGGCTCCCGGTGGTTGCCAGGCCCGGGTCGCCGTCTCGGTCGGCGCGGGGCCGCCGAGGCCGAGCAACGCCCCGGCGCGGATGCCGCTCGCGCCCACGCGGATGTCGGGATTGAGCCGGCGATCGCCCAGGAACAGATCGGCGGTGCCCAGTACGGCGCCGAGTTCGGCGACGGTCGCCGAATCGGGGACGTCCAGCAGGTGATCGGCGCGGCGACCTTGCGGATCGGTGGTGGTGACGGCGAGGTTCACGGGCATCCAACTCTCTCGCGGGGAGGGCGAGACGGCGAGGCTGCGGGGGTGGGGGAGGCGTGAGTGGGGCGGTTCGGAGCGACCGGGTCGGGGTGTCGCGCGGGGACGGTCCGGGGGAACGGTCGGCCGCGCGCGTGGGATCGGGGCTGCGGGGCTGCGGCCCGACGCCTCACCGCGGACCGGGCGAGGACGGCTCGGGGCCCCCTCGCGGAGGGCTCCCGGTGTCGGCGGTGGGTGCGGGCTCCGGAGCCGGGTCGGGCTCGGTCGCGGGTGGGTCGGCGTGGGGAGTGGGATCCGGATCGGCGGCCGATCGTGCATCGGAAGGCGGTTGCCGCCGGGCCGATACGGCGGGTGACGCCTGGGGATCCTGCTCCGACGACGGCGTCGTGGTCGACGTCCGTGCCGAGACTCCGGGCCTCGGTTCGCCGACGGTAGGCACCGGTTCGGGTTCCGCGGCGAGGCCGGCCGATCCGGCGGGCGTGCTCCGTGCCGACGGTCGGGCCATGCTCGAAGCGGCCGACCCGCCCGAGGACCGCGCGGGCGGCTCGGCGACTGCGGATCGGGCCGAGACCGCCGCCGGAGTGTCCGCCGGTTCGACGGTCGCGGCCGGCAACGCGGTCGCCGGTTGGGCCGTTCCCGGCCGCACGGCGGCGGCCTCGTTCCCGCTCTCCTCCTCCGCGAACCACTCGACGCTACCCGCGCCGGACCGGGAGACCGGCGCGGGAGCGGGCGGGAGCACCGGCGGAATGCCCGGCAACACCCGGGCGAGGGCTGCGGCGAGCGCGCTGCACGAGAGCACCAGAGGTGTACCCGGTACGGCGACCCGACCGTGCACATCGGTCAGCAACGTGCGTACGTGGCCGCGCCCCGATCCGCCGAGCAGCACCCGCAACGAGGGGGAATCCCCGGCCGGTTCGACGAGTTCCGGCGGCAGCGGGTCGGGCAGCTCCGGGGTTGCCAGGAACGTGGGCAGGCCCAGCCGGGGCGGCCTGGACCGGGCGCTTCGATACGCGTCCCGGACCGGCAGCCCGGAGATGTCGTGGTGGACCCCGTCGGCGACCACGACCTGCCCGCCGGGCAGTCGCGCGTCCAACTGCGCCGCGACCGCCTGGAACAGGGCGGGGCTCGAATGCGGATCACCCTGCACGCACACCATCGGCGGACCGACCGCGAGGTCGAGGAACACACATTCCCCGTCGCGCTCGCCCAGGGCGACGACGATCGGTCTGACCCCCTCGGCGTCCGGCGTGACGGACGGCAATTCCGCCCGGGTGGCGGTCCAGGCCCTAGGGTCGTGCGCCAGGGGCCGCCAAATGCCCTCGGGCGTGGGGACGTCGCCGGCGGCGAGCAACACGGTGACCGTGTCGTCGCCGACCACGACCGCGTACGGCTGCCCGGGGGCGGCGGCGAACTTGGCGGCCACCAGCGCCCGCTCCGCGTCCCGCCAGGTGGTACCCGCGCCCAACCGCGCCACCAGCAACCGCACCGAGCGCCGGTAGCGCAGCCAGACCCGCACCGGGCCACCGAACGCGTATCCGGTCAGGGCGATTTCCCGACCCAGACGACGTGTTGCCGCCTTCCACCCGCCCAATCGCATCGCGAAGAACCGGAGGATCAGGAAGAACGCGAGGGCGGCGGCCGAGATGCCGGCCCAGTGCAGGATCGTGTCGCGGTGGTCCGCGAAGAACTTGAGCGGATCGGTGTTTCTCATCTGCCGGGTAACTCCTCCCATCGCACGTCCACGGGATCACCCGTGCGCGGTGCGCCGTTCGCGCGGCACACTACGCAATCCCGGGCGCTCATCCTGCGTTGCGCTCTCGTAAGGCGTGGCGCAGGGCGCGGATTGCGTAGTAGGTACGGGACTTCACCGTTCCGAGGGGTATGCCGAGGATCTCGGCCGCCTGCTTGAGGTCACGATCACGCAGTACCGTCTCGGCGAGGATCTCGCGATGCGCGGCGGTGAGCGAGGGCAGTGCGTCGGCCACGGCCATCTTCCAGAGCAGCGGCTCCCATTGGTCGTCGGCCGGGACGTACTCCAACGGTTCTGGGCTGCATTCCTGCGGTCGGGACCGGCGCGCACGGCGGTCGTCCATGACGATCCGGCGGGCCACCGTCGCGAGCCACGGCATCAGGTCGGACGTGTCCTCGGCGATCGTGCCCGCGTGCCGCCACGCCCGCAGCATGGTCTCCTGCACGACGTCCTCGGCCCACGGGCGATCGCCGCCGGTGAGCTTGAGGCAGAAGGACAACAGGGGCATGGCGTAGCGCCGATAGACCAGTTCGGCGAGTTCCGCGAGTTCGTTGTCATCTGTCGAGCGTGCCTGGTTGCCGTTGTCCCGGTCATCGGCACGAAAGGATGTCACGGCACCGGATTCCTCGCTCCCCCCGAAGTGTCGGCTCGAACCCGTGAACACTAACTACGCTGCGCTACAGGTCCGTTGGATCTGCGCTGAATTTGAGGATTCACCGCCCACGGCCGGTCCGAAATGCAAGCCATCGGCCGACACGCGTAGTTGTCGGGTGGCGCCGGGCCCGATGGGCGCAGGCGCCGGCCCCGGCCTTCGGATCACGGCCGGTGGCCACAGGTACCGGCGAGCCGGGCTGCCCGGGTGGTCGCCGTCCACTCGGGTGCCGTTCTGCGGGGCGTTGCGGACGTCGTCGCCGACCACGGCTTCGGTTCGGGGACCCGGCGCTGCGCCCGGACGGCGATGTGCCGGTTCAGTGAGCGGTACGTGGGCGCGTCGATGGCGGGTCCGGGCAGGGGCAGGCCGAGGTGGCCCGGGCGGGCGGGTGTCGGCGGCGGGGAATCGGCCGGCGTAATCCGACCGCTACGGTTGCGTGCCGTCCCCGATACTCGGATCGATCGTGTCGAAGTACACCGTGTCGGTGCCCGGGTCGAGGTGGAACGCGCCGGGGTACACCTCGCGTGTCATCTCGCTGTCGAAGGACTTGCTGCCGACCCACCGCGCGTCCTTCGGCACGAACCGCGTGAGCGCGTCCGGCACCGTACTCGGCGTCGCCGGCCGGAAGTCCCGCCCCGGCGTCGCCACGATCGCAGCGACCCCACCGGCCCTCAACCGAGCGAAGCCCACCAGCCGCACATCGCTGGGCCCGGGAACGGACATCCGCGAATCGACACCCAGGACATCGCCCAGCCACCGGGCATCGAACAGCGGCCCGAGCATGGGAAACCGCCGTTCCAACGGCGCCGAATCCCGACGTACCGTGTCACCGTCCGCCTCTTTCGCCGCCGACGACGTGCACGCCGCGAGCACCGCCGCGGCGCCCGACACGAGCACTTCCCGTCGCCCGAGACGCGTCGAGCCGTCACGGAACACCCCAGCCATGCCCGTCGAGTTCCGCTGTATACGAAAGTTCATCGTGCAAGTACCTTTACGGATGCGGTGCTTCACCGTCCACCGGAACCGCAACCGCATCCGTGTTCGGAAAGGTATGGCGGATGACACCGGAACCGAGGAACCGCTCCTCCGGGGCGTGGCTGATCCGCGTTCCGATCTCGGCCACCGCGTTGGCTATCGCGGTGCTCGCGGCGGCGAACGGGAGTTGGGGCCTGAGCGCCCTGATGGCCTGCGCCTCGGCCCTCGTCGCAATCCGGCGCCCCTGACGCACGCGGGCCCATTCCCGGCAACGCGAGAGCATCGACCCCGACCACCCCCCTCGTCGGCCGCGCGCCGGGCCGGGACGGGCCTCCGGGGCCGAAAGACGCCAACTGCGCCGTCCGAGGTGCCGGTCGCCATCTTCCCCGCGATGGGCGCTCGGGCCACATGGGCGTAGAACGCCTTCCAGCCGCCGTTCTTGTCCACGGCGCGCGAGCCGTAGAAGGCGTAGAAGTAGCCGGACGCGGCGTCCACGTAGAGCCGTTGATCGCCGTCGCCGTAGGAGTAGGTCTGGTTCGGGAAGGCGGCGGTGTCACCGCGCTTCGTGCTGTAGGGGGATGTGATGGCGTGGTCCTTGATCGTCCAGGTCCGGCCCTGGTCCCGGGAGACCGCGTAGTCGATCGAGTCGTAGTGCACGCCGTCGCCGAAGGGCTGCGGGCTGAACTCGTTGTGCACCGGCCCGTACCAGTCGCCGGTGTCCGGATCCACCCACATCCCGGTCAGGTCGCAGAAGTTGCGCTGCGAGTAGCCCGAACCGCTCGGTGCGTACGTGGACTCCACGCCGGTGGGGCTGTTGTTGCGGAAGGCGGTCGTATCGGGATTGGTGCCCGCGTCGCCGATCGCGGTGGAGAAGGCGGCCGAGTCGAAATCGGTCCCGGTGAAGAAGCTCCACGCGCGGCTCTGCGTTGCGCCGTAGAGGGAATGGGCCTGCCGGAAGTAGAAGGTGCCGTCCTCGTCGATGTAGGAGTTGGCCGGGGGTGTCGTCCGGGTGTGTCCACGCACCCTTGGCGCCGACGGTGACGGTGTACGAGCCGGCCGGCGCGGCCGCGGTCGCGGTTGGCGGCGCGATTGCCCTTGCCGGTAAGGCCGTTGCCGAAGCCGCTGTCGTCAGCGCACTCGTGCCCGTGAAGGGCCGTGGCGAACACCGTCGCGAGGATTCTTCCGGGAGGTGCCATCTCTCTCCGTTTCATGGTGCGTTGGGCGAGGACTTCGTTCTCGTCTTCACGCCGGAGAAGGGGCCCTACGACTCGCTGATCGAGGGCTGAGCGGCGCCGCCCACCGGGACCGGGAACGACCGGCCGTCGGGCAGGACGTGTGGGCTGCTTGAATGGCCGGGAGCCTGTGGGTGGGCCGTTCGGGCGGCGTACGCGGTGGGCAGTCGGCCTGCCGGACCGTGAAACAGACTCCGACCAGGGAAGACGCGGCGCACCTGGGATACGGGAAACGGGCCGCGGGGAACGAGGAACGCGTGCCGGGGACAACAGGGGCCGAGGAAGCGGACGCGTTCGCGCGACTGCTGCGGGAGCTCAAGGATCGCTCGGGGCTGAGCTACGGGGCGTTGGCGAAGCGGCTGCACATGGGCACGTCGACCCTGCACCGCTACTGCAACGGCAGCGCCGTACCGAACGATTACGCGCCGGTGGAGCGCTTCGCGAGGGTGTGCCGGGCAACGCCGCAGGAGTTGGTCGAGCTGCACCGGCGCTGGATCCTGGCGGACGCGGCACGGGGGCGCCGGGCGGACGCGGCGCCGGGCGCGGAGGAGGTCTCGGCATTGACATCGGCATCGGCCTCGGCGGGCGAATCGCCCGAGGTCGAGGTCGAGGTCGAGGTCGGGGCCGAGGCCGAGTCCGAGAGCGCGACGTCCGAGTCCGAGGCGGATGCGGTCCCCATCGCCGGAACGGCCGCGGCAGCGACGCCCGTGCAGGACGAGGACGGCGCCGCGGCCGTCGTCGACGCCCCGCCCAAGTCGGTGCCGGCGCGACGTCGTCTCACCGTGGCAACCGCCTTCGCCGCGGTGGCGGCCGTGCTGGCAGTCGTGATGGTCGTCGTGGGTCCACTCTCCGGTGACGGAGCCGGTGACACCGGGGACCGCCGGGAAGCAGGTTCCGCCGCCGCGATCCCCGGCTCGGCGGATGCCGGGGACCGCTCCACCGTGCCGGCTCCCGCCTCGCCACCCCCCGGCGGGACGGCATCGCCCTCGGCCGCCACGACCGAGTCCGGGAAGGCCGGCCCGAGCGCTTCGAAGGGCGGGACGCCGAGCGCGGGGGAGTCCGCCGGCGCCGCTCCGCTCGGGGTGGGCGTTCGCCCGTACGTCTACCACAACCCGTGCAGCCAGCACTTCCTGGTCGACAGCGCCCCCGCCCAGGTCGGCCCGCCCGCGAACGAGGGGGACGCCACCCGCTGGGCCGCCGCGTACGGCGCCGTCTCCTCGGGCGAACAAACGGTCGCCCTCACCGTCCAGGGCCGAGATCGGGACACCGTGGTCCTGGAGGCACTGCACGTACGCATCGCCGGCAAGAGCGCGCCGCTCGCCTGGAACGACTACGCGATGGGCGTCGGTTGCGGCGGCGAAGTGAACACCAAGTCGTTCGACATCGACCTCGACAAGGGCAGCCCCACCCTCACCGGGAAGAACGGCCAACGCGAATTCCCGTACAAGGTAAGCGCGTCCGACCCGGAGGTCTTCTACGTCACGGTGCACACCAAGGCACACGACGTCCGCTGGGATCTGACCCTGGACTGGTCGAGTGGCGATCGTCGGGGCACGCTGCGGATCGACAACAAGGGCCTGCCGTTCCGCACGAGCGCCGACGTGCGCCGCCCCGGCTACGACTATCCGCTCGGCGGCGGCGAGTGGGTCGAACGGGAGCCCGAAGGGCAACCGGACCAGCCGGCCGGGCCGTTCGGGTGATGGTGGGTCGCCCGGCTGAGCGGAGCCGGATCGGCGCTCCGGGATGGTGACGGCCGCCGACGCGGGCGGCCGGTGTGCCGGCGACGGGTCCATCGGGTGACCGGCCCGCCTCCGACTGCGTCGAGGAGTCCGATCCCTCGCGCGCACGCTTGCTCTGTACGGTTGTTGCCGCGGTCGCGGCCGTGGCGACGCTCACTCCGCCGGCCCGGGCCGCTCCGGTCCGCCTCATGGGGCAAGATGGTGGCCTCCCCGGACGTCACCGGCCGGATCGTGGTGCGACCGGCCGCCATCGAGTCGCACCACCGGGCCCGGCGACAGGTCGCCGGCCGGCCCGAGTCACGGTCGCCGCGCGGTACTCGACCCGGGAGACCCGGACTTCGCGATCGTCACCCCCGCAACAGAGGGTATGCCGCACCCCGCCGGGGCTCGGCACCACCACGGGTCTCATCCGTCGCACAGGTCGATCGACGTACCGAACGCCCCATATCGCAGGGCGGTGTTCCGGTCGCGGGTGGACGATGGAAGGAGTGCGAACGAGTGCGGGGAAGGAGCGGATCCGAGAACTGCTCGGGGCCCATCATCGAGAGGCGAGGAGGCGTGCGGCGATGGCGACCTTCATGGACGTCCATACCGGCATGACCGGCATCACCAACGAACAACTGGCAGCGGCGCATCAGGCGGATCTGGCGATCGAGGAGGAGGAGGGCGTGCACTTCCGGCACGCCTGGGCCGACCCGGAGTCGGGCACCGTGTACTGCCTGTCCGAGGCGCCCTCGGCCGAAGCGGTCCTGCGGGTCCACGAACGCGCCGGGCACCCCGTGGCCGAGGTCCACCCCGTGCCGGTCACGGTGTAACGGGCACGAGCCGCTTGGTGGCCGGGACCCGTGGCGACGACGCTGCGGAAGCGCCGGCGCCACGGGTTCCGGCCCGTGTTCCGGTCGAGGGACACGCTCAGGAGTCGGTGAGTACCCACAGTTGCCAGACGCCGGCGGGCCGGCACTCGTACCTGTTGGCGCCGTTGTCCAGATACCACTGGCCCCTCGTGTGGCAACCGCCCAGGTCGTCGGGCGCGAAGTCCTGCACGTGATGCCAACCCGGACCGGCGACCGGAGCGGCCGCGCGCTCGGCCGTCGCCGCGCTCGCCGCCGTCGCGGACGCCTGGGCCACGGCCAGGCCGGGCGCCGTCAGCAGCGCGACGGCCGTCGCCAGTACCGCAAACCTCTTGTCG
The DNA here is from genome assembly GCF_042754445.1 of Embleya sp. NPDC059213. NCBI lineage: Bacteria > Bacillati > Actinomycetota > Actinomycetes > Kitasatosporales > Streptomycetaceae > Embleya > Embleya sp. NPDC059213. The sequence goes on along the minus strand of NZ_JBHZAV010000078.1, from coordinate 9,184 downwards.
ATCTTCATGGTCTTCCTCTCGAAACGATCAACGGGGAAACCCCAGCCTCCCGTTTCCGCGCAATTCGGTCTTCATGCACAGGAACGACCACTCCCTACATCAAAACGTGTACGCACCGAAACCCGCCCCGAGCGCCCGGCATTGCGCCCTCGGCCTCGATCGCGGGTCGGACCCCCCGTACGGATGCCGCACTCGGGGGCGGGTCGGCCAGGGGATGACGGATGCGAAGGCGAGGGTGCGCCGGGGAGGGTGGTCGGGTGCGGTTCCGCGATGGGATCGCCGAGGGAACGACGATCCCGGGACCGCGGGGAAGAACGGACGGAGCATGCACAAGACGCCCAATGGGGACCACGGTGCCGAAGGCGCCCTGACCATCATGCTGACCGGGGCGACGGCCGGCACCGGCCGGGCCACCGCGTCCGCGCTCGCGGGCCGAGCCGGGCATCTGGTCCTGCACGGCCCGGAACGGGAGGACGAGGTGGCCGAGCTGCTGCGCGCCGTGCGGAAGGAGCTGGCCCCCGGCGCCCGGCTCGACTACTTCGCCGCCGACTATGCGAACCCCGCCGAGGTGGCGCGCCTGGTCCGGCGGGTGCGCGCCGTGACCGACCGCATCGATCTGCTCGTCAACAACGCCGAACGCCCCGGTGCGCCCGCCCGGACCGTGAACGCGGGCGGCACCGAACTCACCTTCCGCACCAACTACCTGGCCCCCGTGCAACTCACCGACGGGCTGATCGACCTGATCGGCGATCGCTCGCGCGGCCGGATCGTCAACGTCGCCTCGGGGACCCACCTCACCACGGCGCTGCACCCGGACGACCCGGGCCTGGCCCGGCATCCGTACTCGGCGTCCCTGGCCCACGCGCACGCCGGCCTGGCGCTCGTCACCTACTCCCGCCGGCTGGCCCGGCACCGACCCCGGCACGCCATCGACGTGGTCGCCATGGATCCCGCGTGGATGTCGACGCACCCGGGCGCCGGGTCCGCCGCCGGCGCGGACCGGCCCGATCGGGCGGCGGCCGACATCCGCCACGTCGCCGCGCTGTGTGACGACAACGGCGCCTGGTACCACGGGCGTGCCCCCGGGCCGATCAACCCCCAGGCCTGCGATCACGGCGTACAGGAACGCCTGCACGACATCACCGAGTTCGCCCTCCGGGGCGGCCTCTGACCCGGCCCCTCCGACCCGGCACCGCCGCCGCTCCCCGCGCGACCCGCCGAACCGAGGACGCAGCGCCGGCGCCGGGTGCGGTTTCCCGCGGTCGGGGTGATTCGGCCAGGGAGTCACTGATGCGAACGCGGCACACACCGGTGGACCCTTGCCCACATGCCCTCGCGCCCGGTCGCGCAGCACCGCTCCGGGTGGGTCGAGGCGAAGCCGAAGAGAAAGGGACCGACGGGGCGATGGCAGATCTGGACTACCGGTGGCATCTTCGCGCGGTGATGGCGCAGCGCGGCATGTTCGCCACGACGGACCTGCGTCCCCTGCTGGCCGCACGCGGCGTCGACCTGTCCCCGAGTCAGGTGTACCGACTCGTGGTCGACAAGCCGGACCGGTTGAAGATGCGCACGTTGATGGCGCTGCTGGACATTCTCGACTGCACGATGGACGACCTGATCGAACCGCAGGCGGCCCGGACGGCGCGTCCCCGAGGGAGATGAGGCGGCGGGCGGCCCTGGAACCGAAGGGCGGCCCGGGCCCCTCGCCGGGCGCGGCGTAGGACTCCCGCGTCGCACGCCGCGCCTCGCACGCCGCGCCGATGCGCCGCGCCCCGGCACGTGACCCCGAACTCCCGTTCCCACCGGTCGCGTCGGCGCCCGCACCCGCCTGCCCACACGGCGTAGCCCCCGCCGAGCCGCCGTCCCCGCGCCGGCCCCTCCGCCGCGCCGGCCCGCCCCGAGCCGCGTCCTCCCGTGCCCGAGCCGTGGCCCGCCGTTCGGCCGGCTCCCGGGCGAAGTAGCCTTCCGCATGGATATTGCATCGGATGACAGTCGGCCGGGACGATCATCGATGCGCGGCGTGGAAGGTTTGGGCGGAAGTGTCTGACGATTCCGCGGTCGACGGCAGGCCCGAAGGCGGCGCACGGGAGCGGGCGATCCGCACCCGCGGGCGGTCCGCGACCTGGGCGGGCGGAGCCCTGCCGGCGGAGTCGCTGCTGGGCAGGGAGGTCGAGTGCGAGGCCCTCGACCGGTTGCTCGCGGACGTTCGCGGGGGCGAGAGCCGGGCGCTGGTCTTGCGCGGCGAGGCCGGAGTGGGCAAATCGGCCCTGCTGGACCACCTGGTCGCCGAGTCCGCGGGATGCCGGGTCGTGACCGCCACCGGGATCCAGTCCGAGATGGAGCTGCCCTTCGCGGCCGTCCACCAGTTGTGCGTGCCGTTGCTGGACCTCCTCGATTCCCTGCCCGAACCGCAGCACGACGCGCTCGGCACCGTGTTCGGGATGCGCACCGGCCCCACTCCCGACCGGTTCCTGATCAGCCTCGCGGTGCTCAACCTGCTGGCCCAGGCCGCCGACGAACGCCCGCTCGTGTGTGTGATCGACGACGCCCAGTGGCTCGATCGTGCCTCGGCCCAGGTCCTCACCTTCGTCGCCCGCCGCCTCGTCGCGGAAAGCGTGGCCTGTGTCTTCGCGGTCCGCGACGCCGACGCCGAGGCCGACGCCGACGCGGGCGACCCCGACGTGTTGTCGGGCCTGCCCGTGATCGAGGTCGGCGGGCTGCCGGACACGGACGCGCGCACCCTGATCGGCCGGGTGCTCCCCGGACCGCTGGACGAGCGGGTCCGGGAGCGGATCCTGATCGAGTCGCGCGGGAACCCGCTCGCCCTGCTGGAGTTGCCCCGTGCCGCGGCAGGGGGCGGATTCGTCGCCGCGGCGACCGGACAGTCGTTGTCCGGCCGGCTCGAAAGCGGCTTCCGGCAGCGGCTGAACGGCCTGTCGGCCGACACCCGCAAGACGCTGCTGCTGGCCGCCGCCGAGCCGCTCGGCGATCCGGCCCTGCTGTGGCGCGCCGCCGACCTGCTCGGCGTCGACGCCACGGCGCTCGACGCGGCCGACGAACTGATCGACTTCACCGACCGGGTGCGTTTTCGGCATCCGCTCGTGCGCTCGGCGGCATACAACGCGGCCCTGCCGAAGGACCGCCGCGAGGTCCACCAAGCGCTGGCGGAGGCGACCGACGCCGGCACGGATCCGGACCGGCGGGCCTGGCACCACGCCCAGAGCACCGCGCACCCGGACGAGGACATCGCCACCGAGCTCGAACGCTCGGCCGATCGGGCCCAGGCCCGCGGCGGCCTGGTCGCCGCCGCGGCCTTCCTCGAACGGGCGGTCGAACTCACCCCCGACGCCCGACGCCGGGCCGCCCGCGCGCTCGACGCCGCCCGGGCCAAGCACCTGGCCGGCGCGCCCAAGTCCGCCCTGGCGCTGCTGGCGGCGGCCGAGGCCGGTCCGCCGGACGAACTGCGCCGGGCCAAGGCCGAATGCCTGCGCGCCGAGATCGCGTTGACCTCCAACCACGGCAGCTCGGCGCCGGCGATCCTGCTCAAGGCCGCCAAGCAGCTCGAATCGCTCGACGTCGAACTCTCCCGCGACACCTACCTGCAGGCCCTGTTGGTGGCGATCGGCATCCTGCCCCGCTGGGAGGGCATCACCGAGGTCGCGGCGGCCGGCCGCGCGGCGCCGCCCGCGCCCGGCGTCCCGCGCGCCACGGACCTCATCCTCGACGCCCTCACCCTGCTGTACACCCAGGACGCGCTGACGGCCGAGCCGGTCCTGCGGCGCGCGATGGCCGCGGTCCTGAGCGAGGGAGCCGACCCGGCCGAGCGACTGCGCTGGCTCTGGTTCGTCAACCTGTTCGCGATGGTGCTGTGGGACGACGAAGCCTGTCGCGAACTCGCCCGTCGTTGCCTGCGCCTGGTCCGTGACTCCGGCGCGCTCGCGCTGCTGCCCCTGGTACTCAGCGTGTCCACGATGATGTTCCTGTTCGAGGGCGACCTGGCCGAGGCCGAGATCCTGAACGAGGAGGCCAAGGAGCACGCGGTCGCCGCCGACGTCTGGACCACCTCCGGAGCCATGGTGCAGACGGGCGGCGACCTCGGCCTCGCGGGGTGGCGGGGAGACGAGGAGCGCACCGAACGCCTCGCGGCGACCATCGCCGAGGAGGCGGCGATCCGCGGCGAGGGCCGGACCCTGGAGATCTGTCACTGGGTCAGGTCCGTCCTCTACAACGGCCTCGGCCGGTACGAAAAGGCACTCGAAGCCGCCCTGTTGGCCACGGTGGACCACGAGACGGAGGAGGCCCCGAGCGGCCTGGGCGTGCACTGGGCGCCCCTCGAAGTCGTCGAGGCCGCCGTCCGTACCGGCCGGCACGAACTGGCCGGCCGGACGCTGGCGCGGCTCTCGCACTCCACCCGGGCGGGCGGCACGGACTGGGGTCTGGGCCTCGAAGCCCGCTGCCGGGCGCTGGTCAGCGAGGGTGCGGAGGCGGACCGCCTCTACCGCGAGGCGATCGACCGGCTCGGTCGTACCCGGATGCGCGTCGACCTCGCCCGCGCCCACCTGCTGTACGGCGAATGGCTGCGCCGGGAACGCCGGCGCATCGACGCACGCGACCAACTGCGCACCGCCTTGGACCTGTTCACCGAGATCGGCATGAAGGCTTTCGCCGACCGCACCGAGCGCGAACTGCTCGCCACCGGAGAGACCGCGCGCAAGCGGACCGCCCCGGCCACCGAGGAACTCACCGCGCAGGAAGCGCAGATCGCCCGGCTCGCCCGTACCGGCCTGACCAACAAGGAGATCGCCGCGCGCCTGTACATCAGCCCCCGCACCGTCGAATACCACCTGCGCAAGGTCTTCGGGAAACTCGGCGTCACCTCGCGTCACCAACTCGTCGACCTCCCCTGACCCGTCCGCCCGCCCCGACGGCAACCCCGGGAGATCTCAGGTCGGTCGGCGTGCCCGGGGCACGGCGGGGAAGGTGATCACGACCATCAGGACGCATACGGCCGCGAGCCCGGCGACGACGGCGGCCGGCCCGATCCGCGACACCGAGAGCGGCAGGAGCAGGACGGCCGCCACGCCGCACCACACCGGGCCGGGACGGAGCACGTGCTCGGCCAGGATGGGCCTGTGGATCAGCCACAACAGCACGACGAAGACGGCGGTCGGCACGGCCACGGCGTAGCAGATCGCGAGCGGTGCGGCGGCCGGGCCCCGGCCGGTCTGCTCGACCGCGACCTCCAGTCCGGCGCCCAGCGCCGAGAGCGCCGCGAAGATGCCGTAGTGGCCGTATCCCCACAGGTAGGAGCCGTGTCGGCGGTCGCTGAGCCCCTCCCCGGCGGGGACCAGGAAGTAGAGCCACCACAGGGCGAACAGGAGTACCAGGCCGGATCCGGCGATGACCACGAGCGAGCCGCCGATCCGGGCGGCGTCCAGCGCCGCCCGCACGCCGTTGGACGTGGCGAGCACACTTTCGCCGAACAGGATGATGGTGAACAGGCCGTAGCGTTCGGCGATGTGGTGCGGGTGCCAGTCGGTCGGCCGGGAGCGTTCCGCCCAGCGCGGCACCGCGAGTTCCAGGGCGGCCAGGACCAGGAAGGACAGCGGCTGGGCCGGCGACGGCAGGGCGTTTGCCTCCGCCAGGACCAGGCGCAGGATCCAGCCCGCCTCCAGGAGCGTGATACCCGCCGCGTACCGCAGCGCGGTACGCCGGCCGGCCGGGTGCTCGGCGGCGGCCCGCAACCACAGCGCGACCAGCGCGACGCGCATCACCAGGTAGCCGATCGTGATCAGCCGGTAGTCCGCGTCGTCGGCCGCGGCCGGCACACCGGCGGCGAGCACCAGCACTCCCGCCATCTGCACCATCGTCAGCAGCCGGTAGGCGACGTCGTCGGTGTCGTACGACGAGGCGAACCAGGTGAAGTTCATCCACGCCCACCACACGGCGAAGAAGACCTGAAGGAACGGGACGAGCCCGGTCAGGGCGTCCCCGTCGGCGACATGGTGTGCCAATTGGGCGGTGACCGCGGCGATCGCGACCACGAAGGTGAGATCGAAGAGCAGTTCGAGCGGGCTCGCGGTGCGGTGCGGTTCGTCGATCGCGCGCGCGGTCATCCGGATCCGGATCCGGTACCCGGCGACTGCTGATGGCACGGCCTCGCTCCTTCGGTCGGTGGGTCCCCCTGCCGACAAAGACAAGGCGGGGTCCCTGCTTGTGACAGTGGGCCCGGAAAAAGCACACGACGAAAAAACTTCGGCGGACCTGTCACAACCGCTCCCGGTGTCCGGTCTTAGCTGGCAACCGGGCGGCGACGGAGTCCCCGGCGAACAGGAGGACCTGGCATGAGGATCGTGGTCATCGGCGGTACCGGACTGATCGGCTCGAAGCTGGTGACGAAGCTGGGCGAGCACGGACACGAGGCGGTCGCGGCGTCGCCGAACACCGGTGTCGACACGCTCACCGGCAAGGGCCTGGCCGAGGTCATGAAGGGTACGTCCGCGGTCATCGACGTATCGAACTCCCCGTCCTTCGAGGACGCCGCCGTATTGGAGTTCTTCAGCACCTCCACCCGCAACCTGCTGGCCGCCGAGCAGGAGGCCGGCGTCGGCCACCACGTCGCGCTGTCGGTGGTGGGCAGCGAACGGCGTCCCGACATCGGCTACTTCCGGGCGAAGATCGCCCAGGAGCGGCTCATCAAGGAATCGTCGATCCCCTACTCGATCGTGCACGCGACGCAGTTCTACGAGTTCGCCCGGCGGATCGCCGACGAGGCGACGACGGGCAACGAGGTGCACATCGCGCCGGTCGCGTTCCAGCCGATCGCGGGCGACGAGGTCGCGAAGAACGTGGGCAGGACCGCGGTGGGCACGCCACTGAACGCGACGATCGAGATCGCCGGCCCGACGCGGTACCGGATGGACGAGTTCTTCCGGGAGGCGCTGGCGGCCTGGGGCGACCCGCGCGAGGTGGTCACCGACCCGAACGCGCACTACTTCGGCGCCGTACCGGACGAGTCGACGCTGGTCCCGGGCGAGGGCGCCACCCTCGGCGAGATCACCTACCCGGACTGGTCGGCGAAGTCCGCCGGTTGAGCCCTGTCCGGCGGATCCTGGTGGGCCGCGCCGCCCTTCCGCCGACATCCCCCGGACAGGGCCCGGGCCGGGAAGCGTCGGAACCACCCCTGCGTCCGACCTGCCCGTGCCACCCCGGGCGCCGCGGCGGTGCCGACCACGCGCCGCGGCACCCCGGCGGCGACCTCCACCGCATCGGACCGGCGAAACGAGAGACCTGTGAATCAATCGGCCCCACAGCGGCCCGCCCCGGCCCCCGCCGCGGCGCCCCGGATCGGCACGCCGGACGATCTGCGCGAGCACCTGCAATGGGCGCTCGAACTGGAGCACGCGACACTGCCGCCTTACCTGTGCGCGCTCTACTCGCTGGACCCGAAGCGCAATCCCGAGGCCGCCCAGGTCGTGGCCGGCGTCTTCGTCGAGGAGATGCTGCACCTGGCCCTGGTCGCCAACCTGCTCAACGCGGTCGGCGGCACCCCGAGGCTGGACACGCCCCGGATGTTGCCGAGCCACCCCCGGCGGTTGCCGCACGGCGACCCGTCGTTGGAGTTGTCGCTGCTTGCGTTCGGCCCGGAGGCGCTCGACATGTTCCTGCGGCTCGAACGGCCCGCACCGCCGGACGCGCCCGCCCAGGCCGACGGCTACGCGACCATCGGCCAGTTCTACGCCGCGATCGAGGAGGGGCTGCGCGACCTGTGCGCCCGGCTCGGCGAGCAGGAGGTGTTCCGCGGCGACCCCGCGCGTCAGGTGGGGGAGCGACACTTCCGGCACACCACCGGCAGGCTGGTCCAGGTCACGGATCTGGCCTCGGCGCTGACCGCGCTCGCGGAGATCGTCGACCAGGGCGAGGGCCTGCTCCGCGGCGAGGTCTGGGACGGCGACCGGGACGTCCACCACCCGGATCGGGACGAGGTCGCGCACTACTACCGTTTCCAGGAGCTCCGGTTCGGTCGTCGCTACCGGCGCGGCGACACCCCACAGTCCGGGCCGACCGGCGAACCGCTGCACGTGGACCTCGGCGGCGTGCGGCCGATGCGGCGCGACCCGCGTCCGCACGAGCACCCGCCGGGGAGTGCGATCCGCGACGCCCAGGACGAGTTCAACCGTACGTACTGCGCCGTTCTGCACCTGCTGGAGCGGGCGTTCGACGGCAGTCCGAGGCTGCTCGCGGTCGCGACCGGCATGATGTACGGGCTGCGCGAGCAGGCCCGCGTGCTGATGGAGATGCCGGACGGGGAGGGCACGACGGCCGGTCCCACCTTCGACTACGTCCCGCCCGAGCAGCGCGCGTGGAGCCCCGGCGACCGACCCCGGATCGTGGTGCTGCCCGCCGGCCCCTACCTCGTCTACGGCGGCATCCCGCTCCGGCGCAAGGTCAAGGTCGTCTCCCCGGAGAACAACGACGCGCTGACCTGGAGGACCGGGCCGGAGTTGCCCACCGAGCACACCTACGCGCTGTGCCGCTGCGGCCGTTCGGGCGCGAAGCCGTTCTGCGACGGGACGCACGCGGTGGTCGGCTTCGACGGGACCGAGAACGCCGTGGTGACGCCCTACCGCGAGTTGCGGCACGTGCACGACGGCGTCGGCATCTCGGCGCAGCGGGTCGGCGAATTGTGCGTGCACGCCGCCTTCTGTATCGGCGCCACCAGGCCGATCGCCAAGATGCTCGACGACACCGAGGACCCCGACGTGCGCTCGAACATCATGGGGCGCATCGACCACTGCCCGTCCGGCTCCTACAGCTACGCGCTGGAGCGGGACGGCGAGACCGTCGAGGTCGACCTTCCTCGGGCCGTCTCGGTCCTGGCGGAGGAAGGCGACCTGGCCGGCGCGCTGTGGGTCACCGGCGGGGTCGCGGTGCACCGCGCGGACGGACGGCCCCTGGAGACCCGCAACCGGATGACGCTGTGCCGGTGCGGCCACTCGGCCGGCAAACCGCTGTGCGACGGCACCCACCGCGAGATCGGCTTCCGCGAGGAGCCGACCACCGCCGAGGCCGGTCGGGAGCGGGGTTGAACGCCGAGCCGGGGACCGGCGACCGCGCCCTCCCACGCGGTCGCCGGCGTTCGGGTCGCCGGCGGCGGGAGGAAATATTCGACGGAGGGCTGTAC
>NZ_JBHZAV010000077.1:0-43682 GCF_042754445.1 Embleya sp. NPDC059213 | reverse complement strand
ATGTGGCAGAGCCGACGTGCGGCGGCAGAGGAGGATCGATGGATTCCTTTCCGTTCGAGCTCATCCGCCTTACGGATCGACTGAACAGTGTTCGGGTCCGGGTGCTGAATCCCCTGGTCCGGGAGCCCGGGTGCTTCGATGCCGAGATTCTGGTGGAGAGTTCGTTCGTGACGGGGCGGCTGTGGCTCTATCTGTCACCTTCGAAGCTGGAGAGTTGGGGGCACGCGCTCGACGAGCTCGCGGCGGGGCGGGACGTCGTCTGGATGGACCTGGATCGGGGGCCGTCGATCGGCATTCGCTTTGTGCCCGAAGCCGAGGGGCAGGACATCGGCGTCGGGGACGACTCGGCCTCGCTGGTCACCGTGACGCTGCCGGTTCACCTGCCGGAGGGGTGGGTCGAGGAGCAGCGGGAGCGGCTTCGCAGGTTCACGGGCGGCGCGGGTGGCTCGGAGTAGGGGGCGTCCACGGGGTTCCGTGCCGGGCGGATGACCACGCCGGGACATCCGGATACTGCGGCAATGGGCGCGGTTCGGGTGGTTTGCGGGGGAAGGGGTGGTCGAATCCGGATGTCCTGTGTCGGGGGCGCGTGTGAGGATTGCGCGGTGACCGACGTGGGCTGGGATGTGGCGCTGGTGGGGCGGGGCGAGGAGGTCGCTCGGCTCGATGAGGCGTTGGCGCGGGGGCGGGCCGGGGATCCGTGCGCGGTGTTGCTCGCGGGGGACGCGGGGGTGGGGAAGACGCGGTTGCTCGCGGAGGCGACTGCCCGGGCGGCCGGGGCCGGGATGACCGTGTTGACCGGGCATTGTGTGGACCTGGGGGACGTCGGGCTGCCCTATCTGCCGTTCGTCGAGGTGCTGCGCGGGCTGGACGCCGATGCGCGGTACGGCGAGGTGTTGGCCGCGCATCCCGCCGTCGAGCGGTTGTTGCGGGCCGGCGGGGGTGCGGCGGAGTACGCGGGTGCGTTGCCCGACGCCGGGGTGCGGTTGCGGTTGTTGGAGGATGTCGCGGCGCTGCTCGGCGACCTGGCCGAGCGGGCTCCGGTGCTGCTCGTGGTCGAGGACCTGCACTGGGCCGACCAGTCGACTCGCGACCTGGTGCGCTTCCTGCTCAGTCGGTTGTTGCCACAACGTCCGGGAGGTACCGCGTACCAGCGGCTCACCGTGCTCGTCTCCTACCGCTCCGACGACCTGCATCGACGGCATCCGCTGCGCCCGCTGCTGGCCGAGTTGGTACGGCTGCCCTCCGTCGGGCGGTTGGATCTGCGGCCGATGGCCGACGAGGACGTCGCCAGCCTGGTGCGCGGCCTGACCGCCGCTCCGCTGCCCGAGGCCACCGTGCGGGCCATCGTCGAGCGGGCCGAGGGCAACGCGTTCTACGCGCAGGAGTTGCGCGCGGCCACCGATGCCACCGACGGCGGCGTGCCCAGCGGTCTGGCCGAGGTGCTGCTCACCCGGATCGAGCAGATGTCGGGCACGGCCCAGCGGGTGATCCGGACCGCCGCCGTGGCCGGTCGCCGGGTCGAACACGGGCTGCTGCGGGATGCCGTCGACCTGCCCGACGACGAATTGGACACCGCGCTGCGCGAAGCGGTCGGACGGCACCTGTTGGTGGCCGCCGAGGGGGACGCCTACGCGTTCCGGCACGCGCTGATCCGCGAGGCGGCATATGCGGACCTGCTGCCGGGCGAACGGGTGCGGATCCACGCGGTGTTCGCGCGGCTGCTCGACGACGCGGGGCGGCGGGCGGGCAGTTCCGCCGAGCGTGCCCTCCACCACCGGGCGAGTCACGACCTGCCCGGGGCGCTCACCGCGTCCCTGGAGGCGGCCGATCACGCCGCGAGCGTGGGCGCGCCCGCCGAGGAACTGCGCTGGCTGGAGGCGGTCCTGGAGGTATGGGACGCGGTGCCGAACGCACGGGAGTCGACCGGGACCGACGACGTCTCGCTGATGTTGCGGGCGTCCGCGGCCGCGGTCCGGGCCGGAGAGGCGCACCGCGCCGTCGCGCTGGCGCGTACCGCCCTGGACCGGCTCGGTGCGCACGCGGACATCGACCTGGCGGTGACCGTGCGCTACACGCTCGCCTCCAGTCTGATGAGCGTGGACGATCTTCAGGCCGCGTTCGAGTACAGCCGCCAGGCACTCGCGATGATCCCGGCCGAGCCGCCGACGCGCACCTGGTTGTGGGCGGCGGCCACGTTTGTGCAGGCCGCGTACTTCTCCAAGGACGACGACACCGCCCTGCGGGTCGGACGCCAGGTGCTGGCGGTCGCCGAGGAGCTGGGTACCGACGACGCCCTCGCCGACGCGATCATCTCGCTGACCGGCCTGGAGTGGGCCAGTCGGCAGTCCTTCGAGGGGCGCGAACGGCTGGTCCAGGCCCGGGAGTTGGCTCGCCGCTCGGGCAATACGGCGATCGAGCTGCGGGCATTGTTCAACCTGGCCATGGGCTCCTTCGAGGCCGGCCTGCTCCAGGAGAGTCTGGGCTGGTTGGACGACGGTCTGGAACTGGCCCGTCGTACCACCAGGTCCTCGTCGCCGTATCCGCTCGACATGCGCTACCTGCGCGCCCAACTCCTGTACACGCTGGGCCGCTGGGACGACGCCCTGGCGGCGGTGCCCTCGTCCGTGCCGTCGTCGGCGTACGGGCACGTCGCGGCGGCGGCGCTGTATGTGCCGCTGGGGCGCGGCGAGCCCGGTGTCGTGGAGCAGGCGCGGGCGGTGTTCGAGGCACGGCCGTTCAACTGGATGGGCACGCTCGTGGGCGGTCTGGTGCTGACCGACGAGGCCGCCTGGCGCGGTGACTCCCGGGCGACGGCCGACCGGGCGCGCGCGGTGCTGGCCGAACTGTCCGAGGAGCGCAATCCGTACCCGGACGTGGGCATTCGGCTGTCCGCGCTGGCGCTGTCCGCGATCGGCGACACGCTGATCGAACTACGGGCGGCGGGCGATACCGAGGGGGCCGAACAGGAGCTGGCCGCGGCACGGGAGTTCATCGAACTGGCCCGTGTCTCGGCGAGTTGGCCCGGTCGCCGCTTTCCGCGCAGCGGATCGGAGGGCAGGGCCTGGCTGTTGCGGGCCGAGGCCGAATGGTCGCGGGTGTCCGGCGATTCGGACGTCTCGTTGTGGGAGCAGACGGTCCGGGCGTACGACTACGGCAATGTCTTCGAGGCGGCACGCAGTGAACTGCGGCTGGCCCAGGCCCTGGTGGCGGCGGGCCGCCGGGACGAGGCGGCCGACCACGCGCGCCGAGTGCGGGAGACGGCGGAGCGGCTGGGCGCGGTGCCGCTGCGGGACGCGGTGGACGCGACGGTCCGGCGGGCCCGGCTGGGCGGTTCCGATGCGGCATCGACCGGGGAGACGGTGTTGACCGCGCGCGAACGCGAGGTGCTGGAACTGCTCGCCAAGGGGCGGACCAACCGGCAGATCGGCGAGGAACTGTTCATCAGCGCCAAGACCGCGAGTGTGCATGTCTCCAACATCATGGCCAAGGTGGGCGCGGCCCGCCGCACCGAGGCGGTGGCGCTGGCACGACGCAGCGGGTTGATCCCCGACTAGGCGTGTCTTCGATCCCCCTTCCGGCTTGCGGCGCGTCGGCATCCGTAGCGGGTACCCGGCCCGGGCATACCGTACTTGTACTTGTCGGCCGGGAGGGGTGCGCGGATGACCGGGCAAGTGCCTGCGGGGATGGGCGAGTTCGACGAGCTGGGGCAGGGGTACGACACGCCGTTCGACGGGGACGCGGCGAACGCGGGCCTGGGACGGATGCTCACTCGGCTGCCGGTCGCGCTGGCCCAGGTGTGGCGGTTGTCCCGGGCGGCGAGTCGGCGGGCGACCTGGCTGCTGGTGCTCGCGCAGTCGGCCGCGGGGGTGGCCACCGCGCTCGCGTTGTTGGCCACCGCGCGGGCGTTGGGGGCGCTGTTCGCCTCGGGGCCGGCGCCGGATCGGGTCGGTGCGGCGCTGCCCGCGGTAGTCGCGGTGGTGCTGGCCACCGCTTTGCGGGCGGGGTTGGAGACGGTGGTGGCGGCGACCCAGGCCCGTCTGTCGCCGGGAATCCGCCGGGTGGCCGAGAACCGGCTGCACGCCGCGGCGGTCGGCGCGGACCTGGGTGCGTTCGACGACGCCGACTGGCACGACGCGCTGGCGCGGGCCCGGGATCGTGGCATCGACCACGCGCAACTGGCCCTGGGACACGCGGTGGAGCTGCTCGGGGCGCTGGTCGGCCTGCTGGTCGGGGTCGGCGTGGTGACCGGGCTGCATCCGGTACTGCTGCCGCTGCTGGCCCTGTCGATCGCACCGCAGGGATGGGCGGCGCTGCGTTCGGCACGGATCGGTTTCGAGGGCATGGTGCAGCGCATGACGCTGTATCGGCGGTTGTGGCTGTTCGCCGATCTGCTCAGCGCCCGGGAGGCGGCGGCGGAAGTGCGCGCCTGTACCGCGGAGCGGCCGTTGCTCGCCGAATTCCGGCGGTTGGCCGGTTCGGTGGAGCGGGCCGAGGTCCGGGTCGGCTATGCGCAGGTGCGGGTGGGGGTGATCGGCCGAACCTTGTCCGGCCTGGCGTTGGGAGCCACCTACGTTGCGCTCGGGCTGTTGGTGCGGGCGGAGATCGTGCCGCTCGCGGTGGCGGGTACGGCGGTGTTGGCGGTGCGGACCGCGAGCGGGTCGTTGGCCACGTTGATGGTGGCCGTCGACCGGCTCTACGAGAAGTCCCTGTACATCACCGACTATCACGCGTTCCTGGACGAGGCGAGTGCGCGTGCGCGGCCGTCGGCGACCCGGGCGGGGCCGGTCGGCTTCGCCGAGATCCGGTTGCGGGACGTGTACTTCGGCTACCCCGGCAGTGCGGAGTCGGCGCTGCGCGGGGTGGATCTGGTGATCCGTCAGGGGGAGACGGTGGCGCTGGTCGGCGAGAACGGGTCGGGAAAGACCACGCTGGCGCTGCTGTTGGCGGCGCTGTACCACCCGGACAAGGGCACGGTGCACTGGGACGACGTCGATCTGGCCGAGGTCGATCCGGTCGGGATTCGCGAGCAGGTGGCGCTGGTGATGCAGCAGCCGACGCGCTGGCCGGTGACGGCGCGCGGCAACATCGTGCTGGGGCGGGCGGATCGGGTCGATCCGGATGGGGCGGCGATGTTGCGGGCGGCGTGTGATGCGGGGGCGGATGGGCTGATCTCGCGGCTGCCGCACGGGTACGACACGTTGTTGTCGAAGAAGTTTCGGGCCGGGGTGGATCTGTCGGGTGGCCAGTGGCAGCGGATCGGGATCGCGCGTGGGTTCTATCGCGACGCGCGGTTGCTGATCGCGGACGAGCCGACGGCGGCGTTGGACGCGCGGGCGGAGCATGCGGTGTTCGCGAACATTCGGCGGCTGGCGGCGGGGCGGACGGTGGTGTTGATCAGTCATCGGCTGGCTTCGGTGCGGGAGTGCGATCGGATCGTGGTGTTGCGGGGTGGGGAGGTGGTGCAGCAGGGGTCGCACGAGGAGTTGATGCGGTCCGGGGGGGACTACGCGGAGCTGTATCGGTTGCAGGCGGCGGCCTATGGTCCCCTGGGCGAGGGGGGTTGACCTCGGGATCGGCTCGGTTGGCCTCATGCGCCGGCGGGGCTGGTTCGCCTCATGCGCCGGCGAGGCTGGTTTGGCCTCAAGCGCCGGCGAGGCTACTTGGTCTCAAGCGCCGGCCGGGCTGAGCGGGTGTCCTTCTACAGCTCGTCGAGGAGCAGTAGGGACGGGATTCGGTGGGTTTGGGGCTGGTTCAGGCGGAGGAGTTGGTGGAGGGTGCCGGCTGTGCCGGGGAGGAGGCCGGTGGTGGGGGTGGGGGTGGTCAGGGGGCCGTGGGTTTCGAGGGAGGTGAGGAGGAGGGCGGTCAGGTGGGAGCGGGTGGGGGGTTGGGGGAGGTGGGCTCGGACGTGGGTGGGGGCGCCGGTGAGGACGGTGTCGAGGAGTTCCCAGGAGCCGAGGTCGCCGTGGCACAGGGTGTAGTCCCAGCCGAAGCCGGTGCGCCAGGTGGCGGCGGCGGCGCGGAGGGCGCGGTCCAGGTGGGTGGGGGAGCCGGTGCGGACGTGGAGGTCCCAGGCGGCCAGGCCGATGCCGGTGCTGCCGTGGCACCAGGAGTCCAGGTACAGGACTTGGTCCGGCTCTCGGGCGTCGAGCCAGGCGGCGGCCTCCGGGCGGTAGAGGCTCTCCTGGAACGCGGTGGCCAGGTCGGCGAGTTCGAGCGGTTCGGGGTCGCCGGTGGCCAGACCCAGGCGGGTCAGTGCCCAGCCGAAGCCCGCCGCGCCGTGCGCGAAGCCGCCGATGCCCTGTGGGAAGAGTGCGGTCGGCCAACGGGCGACCCGTCCGTGCCCGGTGTCCTCGACGACCGCGTGCTCGATCAGGACCCGGCCGGCGGATTCCGCGACGCGGCGCCAACGTTGGTCGCCGGTGCGCTCGGCCAGTGCCAACAGCGGGACCACCAACCCGGCGGCGCCGCCCGCGACATCGAGGATCGTGTCCCGGGCCAGCAACTCCGACGCGCGCTCCGCGTGCCGGACGGCCCGATCCAGGTACGCCTGCCGGCCGGAGGTCGCGCCCAGCGTCAACCACGTGCGCACCGCCGCACCGATTCCGTCGAACGCGCCGACCCGGGTGATCGGTACCGCGTCCTCCATCGCCGCGAGCGCCCGGATCGCGCCGTCGGCGACGGCCTCCAACTCGGGCACCATCGGCACCCGACCGATGCGCGACTGGGCCAGACAGGCGTCCAGCGCCAGTGCGACGCCGGCCTGCCCGCCGTAGAGGTCGGCGGCGAACGGCCGGACGCTGAACCCGCCTTCGGTGTACACCGGGCCCACCCAGGTGGCCGTGCCGTCCTTGCCCAGCACGGCCCGCGCGCACAGGTCCCGGGCGGTGCGGGCGGTCAGGTCACGGCGGCGTTCGTCCAGTCGCTCGGTCCGTACCGGCAGGTCCCGGCGTCGATCGGCCTCGGGCATCGCACTGCGGTCCCGATACACGCCCAGCAGCGACGAGCGGATCATCACCTCCTCGAACTCCGGGTCGCCCGCCCGCCAGCGCTCGACGCTCGCGTCGATCAAGTGCACCGGATCCCCCCACGTGGTGCCGCGCGGCCCGTCCATCCGGCCGTCCTCGGGGCGCACACCGAAGAACGGGATGTCGCCGTCGAGCAGATCGGCGACCTCGGCGCCGACCACCCCGGGCGTGGACGGCGCGCCGTGCAGGGCCTTCGCCTGTCGGGTCAGCACGTCCCGGGCACGTCCGACGGCCGCCGGTTCGTCGTGCAGTGACGCCGGGTGCCACAACATCCGGGCGATCTCGACGTAGACCTGGGTGGGACGCAACACCACCCGCAGGTCGCAGCCGACGAAGGCGTCCAGGATCGGGCGCAGTCGGCCGGCCCGGTCCAGCCCGTCGAGCCGGCCGCGCAGGTCGCGATAGCCGCGCACGATGTCGTCCTGATGGGCCATCGGATCGGCGTCGGGTGCGGGCAGGTTGGCCGAACCGGCCACCTCGGCGGGCTCCATCGCCAGGCGGGCCAGGTCGGTGCCGGCGCCGGCGATCACCGGTACCGGAATGCGCGGTTGTTGCTCGGGCAGCGCGCCCACGGCGGACATGTCCACGCCCTGGAGCACGAGTTGGGCCAACCGCATGGGCAACAGCCCGGTGCGCAGCACGGTCCGGCGGACCGAGGCCGCGGCGGTGTCGAAGGCGTCGCCGAGTCCGCTCGCGCCCACGTGCGGCTCGGGGCTGAACAACGTCTCGCAGTCCACCACCCACGGGACCGGGCCCCGGGCGATCACGTTGTCCGAGTGCAGGTCGGTGGCGCCCAGCAGTTGCATCACGCACATCCACTCGCCCAGGCCCTGGTAGAAGCGGGCCTGTTCGCGTGCGTCGACGCAGTGCCGGTGTTCGACGTGCTCGGCCCAGCCGTAGTCGTCGCCGAGCAACACCCGCGGAACCCTGATCCGGTCCGCGTGCGGGGTGCCGGCCAGGAGCGCGTCCAGGGTCGCGGCGAGCGCGGTGTCCACGGCCAGCGGGCGGGGCTTGTACACCGCGCGGCCCGACTCGAAGCGCAGCAGGGCGACGGTGCGGCCGCCGCGATGCGAGTCGCCCGCGTCCAGGCCGATCTCCACCAGTTCGCCGGGCGGGGTGCCGAGCAGGTCGGCCAGGCGGGCACGGTTGGCGGCCAACCGGCGGGCCAGGGCGAGCAGCGCGGCGCACCGATTGCGGATCACCCGGTCCAGACGGGGCGCGAATGCCGGGTAGTCCGCGTCGAGTTCACTCCAGAAGCCGGGCTCGGCGGCGAGTTCGAGGAATTCGTCCCAGCGCTGCTCACTGGTGGCCCGGGTGAGCCGGCCGGACATCCGTGCGGCGTGCAGTTCGAGCAGGAGCAGGCGGTTGGCCTTGGGGCGGACCGCGCTCAACAGGGAGCGGTGGGCGGCTCGGTGCAGGATCTCCCGCTCGGCCGTCGACAGGGGATCCGGGATCGCGCGCAGGCGGCGTCGGAAGCGCTCCAGGGCGGGCTCGGTCAAGGGCCGCAACGCGGCGTCGAATTCGCCCGCGTCGTCGTACGTCACCACCGGGCGGGGCCGGACCGGGATTGCCATGCGCGGATCGCCACCCATCGACGACGGACCCGCCGTCCGAAGCCGGTTCGGGTGCGACGGCTTCCGACGGCGGGTCGGTTGAGGTACGGATCAACAACAGGCGCGAGTGCGCGACCAGGAGCACGCGGTGCCGCAGCTGATGGCGGCGACGTCGATCTCGGTGAGGCCCTGTTCGGTCGCGGATCCGCCGATGTAGAGCGAACCGGCGGGGTTCTCCAGGCCGTCGGCCGAATCGGCGCCGGAGCGCCAGGCGTTGACGACGGTGTTCCGAGCGGCAATCGATGCGGTGCGCATGACGATACCTTTCCGCCGATGTCCGATGTTCCCGGCGGGTACGTCGGGTTCACCAGCCATCGACCCTGGGTTAGGGAAGTGCGGCAGGCTCACGGTAGCGCCGGAATCCCGGCGGCGACAGGCCCTGTTTCGGCCCGGTGATTTTCGCCTTCCCGGCGCGGAAATCGAACGGTTCGTCCGTCGCCGTCCGACCAACCGGTGCGGGGGAATGGGCCTTCGAGGTGGTCGCGCGGGCGATTTCTCGCCCGGATCGGCACCGGGATTCCGCCCGGCTCTTGTCATTGGTCTAGTCCATTGACAGTCTTGGACTTGTCGCCGACGGTCATCGCTCCATGGCCGATTCGGCGGTTCCCGTACGGCATTTGCGCTGCCCAGCGTGGGCCGACGTTGCCCATGGCGTTTCCGCACGTTGCACTCCTACCCCGGAGATACATCCATGCGCCGAGCCAGAACTCACCCATGCCCGCATCCCGTCACCCCGACGGGGACCACGAGGTGACCCCCGCCGAGACCCACCGGAGATTAGCCGACCCGGCGCGCTCCGTGACGAGGGCGACCGCGCCGGGGTTGACCGTGCCGGGCCTGTTGGCGGCCCGCGCGCTCGTCGACCCCGAACGGGTCGCCTTCCTGATCCCGGCAGCACCGGGAACCACTGGAACATCGGGAGCACCGGCGACGCCGGAAATACCCGAGAACCGGCTTACCTTCGCCGCCTGGGACCGTCGATCCTCCTCCCTGGCACGGGAGTTGCGCGTACGCGGAGTGCGCGATGGCGACCGCATCGGGCTGCTCTTCGGCGGTCGCGAATGGGCGGACTACGCCGTCGCCTACTGCGCGGTGCACCGAGCCGGCGCGGTCGCGGTGCCGCTCCCGGCGCAACTGCCGCCCGCCGCCCTGCACACGATGCTCACCCACTGCGCCGCCACCGGCGTCCTGCACGGCGCCGAAATCCGGCCGGCGCCGACCGACGCGTGGAGTTTGCCCGCGGCCGAGCTCGAAGCCGCCGCGGACCGAGCCGAGGGCCGTGCGCCCGATCCGCGCCGACCCGATGCGCACGGACCGGACGCACACCGACGCGATCCGCGCCGACCCGAGCGGGAACGACCCGAGCAGCACCGGGGCCCGAGCCGGCACCTGCCCGACCTGCCCGCCCCGCGCCCCGACGACCTCGCCCAGATCCTGTACACCTCCGGCACCACCGGCACGCCCAAAGGCGTCGCCGCCACTCACGCCAATCTCACCCACGGCTTCGAACCCGCGCCCAGACGACGACAGTTGGCCCACTCGCGGCACTTCCTGCACGCCTTCCCGATCGGCACCAACGCGGGCCAGACGATGTTGCTCAACGCGCTGACCGCCGAGCCGACCGCCCTGTGCGCACCGGCGTTCGACGCCGAGGAGTTCTGCGCGCTGATCGCCGCCTACCGGGTCGGCACCGTGTTCACGGTCCCGGCGATGGCCACCGAGTTGGTGAACTCCCGGGCCTGGACCCGGCACGACGTGAGCACGGTACAACTGTTCGGCTCGACCGCCGCCGCGCTGCCACCGACCACCGCACTCGCGCTGACCGAGGCGTTCCCGGACGCCACCATCGTCAACTCCTACACCTCCACCGAGGCGGCGCCCGCGCAGACCACCATGGTCTTCGACCCGGACCGCCCCACCTCGGTGGGCCGCGGCACCGGCCGGGACGATCTGCGCATCGTCGGTGCGGACGGCGAACCCGTACCCACCGGCGAGGCCGGCGAGATCTGGCTGCGCTCGCCCACCACGTCGCGCACCTACTACCGCGACCCCCGGGCCGACACCGAGGTGTTCACCGACGGCTGGGTACGGATGGGTGACATCGGCCGCCTGGACGCCGACGGCTACCTGTACCTGATCGACCGGGAAAGCGACCTGATCAAGTCCGGCGCGATGCGCGTGTCCACCCTCGCGGTGGAGGCCGCGCTCCACGAACACCCCGCCGTCGCCGACGCGTCCGTGTTCGGCGTGCCGCACCCGGTGATGGGCACCATGGTCGCCGCCGCCCTGGTGCTGCGGGCCGAGGTGTCGGCCGAGGACCTGCGGGTGTTCCTGGGCGAACGGCTGGCCCGACCCGAGATCCCGACCCGACTCCTGCGGATGGACTCGCTGCCCAGAAACCCGGCGGGCAAGGTGGTCAAGCAACAGTTGCGCGCCCGGTTGACCGCGGGCGACACCCCGTCCGAACGCGCGCCCGGCACCGCGACCGAGGTGGCGGTGAGCGGCCTGTGGGACGAGGTGCTCGGCTGCTGCGGCGCGGGTCCCGACGACAACTTCTTCGCCCTGGGCGGGGACTCGTTCAAGGCCACCCGGCTCGCCGCCGCCGCGGCACGCCTGTTCGCCCTGGAGGTGCCCTCCTCGCTCGCCTTCGACCGACCCGAACTGGCCGACCAGGCAGCCTGGATCGACACCGCGCGCGCCGAACCCGTACCCGCCCGCGCCGACGATCCAGCGACCTCGACCGAACTCGCGCCGATGCCGCTCAGTTCACAGCAGGAGAACTTCTTCGTCTGGATGCACGCCACCGAGGAACCTCGCGACGTCGGCCCGGTGAGCGTGGGGATCCGGATCACCGACGTCTTCGACCCGGATACCCTGACCGCCGCCCTGGAAGACGTCGTTCGGCGACACGAGGCGCTGCGCACCGTGTTCCGCTATGTCGACGGGGTCCCGGAGGCGGTGGTACGACCCGAACTGCCGCCCGAGGTGCGGCGGGTCCGGGCCCTGGGCGACACCCCGGCCGAGCGCGAGCGGTTCGCCCACGAACACGCCCGCGGCGAACGGGAACCGGGCTGGGACCTGTCCCGGGGACCGCTCGTGCGCGCGTTGCTGATCGAACTCGACGTCGAGGAACACGTCTTGATCCTCGCCGTGCACCACATGGTGTTCGACGGTTGGTCGATGGGGGTGCTGCTGCGCGAACTCGCGATGACCTACTCGGCGTTTCGCACCGGTCGGCCGAGCCCGCTGCCGGTGCCCAGCCCGACCTGCTCGGAACACCTGGGTTGGGCGCGCGCCCAGTGGCCGCGCACCCGCCCCTTCTGGGAGGCGTCCCTGGCCGGTGCACCGGCCGCGATCGACCCCTTCCCCGGCCGGGAGGTCACCGACCGACTGCACAGCGCCTCGGTCCGGTTCACCCTGGACGCGGACCTGGTCGCCCGGCTGCGCACGAGCGCGCGTGAGCAGGGCGCGACCCCGTTCATGCTGGCCACGGCGTGCTGGACGAGCGTGCTGGCCCGGACCGCCGGCACTCGCGACATCGTGGTGATGTCACCGGTGCCGGGTCGCTCGCGACCGGGCAGCGAGAACCTGATCGGCTGCCTGGTGCAATCCCTGCTGATCCGGATCGACCTGCACGGCGACCCCTCCTTCGGCGAACTGCTGGCCCGCGTCCGCAGCGCCGCACTGGCCGCAAACGAGCACCAGTCCTACCCGTTCGCCGAGTTCTACCCGCGCTTTCCGGACACGGCCTGGATTCGCTACGAGAGCTGGTCCAACCGGGCGCACTTCCTCGGACTGCTCTCCGAACCCTTCGAACTGCCCAGAGAGTTGGACGCCGAGTGGCCCACTCCCGGCGGTCTTCCCGATCTCGGCGTGCCGGAACTGGCCCTCACCGAACAACCGGACGGCACCATCGCCGGCTGGCTGCTGTACAACGAACGCGCCTTCGCGCCGTCCGTCGTCGAGGGCCTGGCTCGGGCCTTCGTCGACGCCTGGGCGCTCGCGCTCGACCAGCCCCAAGCGCCGGTGTTCGGGGACACCGACGCGCTTGTGCACCCACCGATCATCACCGAGAAGGGCTGACGATGCGCAAGTCCCAGCCGGTACCCCTGCCGCCGGAAACCCTCCACCGCGCCCCGGTGACCCCGGCGCAGCACGGGATCCGGTTCACCGAACTCGCCGGCCACACCGGCACCGCCCACCACATGCCGCTCGCCATCCGATTCACCGGCGACCTCGATCGGGCGGCCCTGGCCGACGCCTGCGACGCGCTCGTCGCCCGCCATCCGATCCTGGGCAGCGTGCTGCGCGAAGTCGACGGCGAACTGTGGTCGGTTCCCGCCGAATTCATCCCCCGACTCGTGATCCTGCCCCTCGCGGCGCCCGCAAACGATCGGCGTACGGACGCCGTCGCCGAGGCGATCCGACACGAGACCCTGCGCCCGTTCGACCAGGTCACCGGCCCACTCGCGCGCTTCACGCTGCTCGATGCGGGCCCCGGTCACCGGGTGTTGCTGATCGTCGTCCACCATCTGGCCTTCGATGGCGGCTCCAAGGACATCCTGGTCCGCGAACTGGCCACGCTCTACACCGCCTTCGGCGGCGGAACCAAGCCGGATCCGGTGGAACACGAGCCGAGCGCCGACGCCGAGCGCAGCGCCCGCGAGGCGGCGGAGTTCGCCCACCGGGTCACCCTCGCCAAGGAACGCTTCGCCGCCGAGGCCCAGGACCCGCCACCGGTGCTGCTGCCCGGTCGACGCCGCCCCGGCACCGACGGTGGTCCCGGCGAGTCGGTGCCGATACCCGTGGACGACGCCTTGCGGCGCGACCTGGCGGGCACCGCCGAACTGCTGGGCATCAGCTCGTTCGCGCTGCTGCTGGGCGCCCTGCACGTGCTGCTGTGGCGCTACGGCAACGAACGCCCCACGGTGGCCATCGGGTTGGGCACCCGAACCCCGCACAGCCGCGACCGGATCGGCCCGTACGTCAACGAACTCCCGGTACACAGCTCGCCGTCGCCGGATCTGTCGTTCGCTGACTTCGGCCGGGCGCTGCGTGCCGACCTGCGCGAGTTGTACCTGGTGCGGGACGTACCGCTGGGTCGGGCGGTGGCCGGTCTCACCCCACGCTCGGCGCTGGCACCGGTGTCGATGAGCTATCGCCGACGCACCGAGGTACCCGACTTCGCGGGGGTGCCCGGGTCGATCGACTGGACCCTGTTCAACCACGCGGTGCGTGGCGATGTGCACCTGCAATGCCTGGACGACCCCGACCGGTTGGCCATGCAGTTGCACTTCGCCACCGACGCCCTCGACCGGGGAGCGGTCGAGGAGATCGTCGGGCACTATGCCACCCTGCTGCGCGCGATCGTCGCGGCCCCGGACACCGCGCTGTCGCGCCTCCCGGTGCTGACCGACCGGGAGCGGGCCGCGATTCTGGTCGACTGGAACGACACCGCTCGGGCGGGCGATCCCGCGACCCTGCCGGAACTGTTCGCCGCGCAGGTCGCCCGCACGCCGCACGCACCGGCGGTGCACTGCGGTGCGGAACGACTGACCTATGCCCGACTGGACGCGGCCGTGGAGGCGGTCGCCGAGCGGCTGCGCACCGCCGGCATCGGCGCGGGCGACTTGGTGGCGGTCTGCGTGCGGCGCACCGCGGCACTGCCCACGGCCCTGTTGGGTGTGCTGCGGGCCGGCGCCGGATACCTGCCGCTGGACCCGGAGTACCCTTCGGCGCGGCTGGCGTCGGTGCTGGCGGACTGTGCCGCGACCGTGCTGCTGACCGAGCACGACCTGCTCGGACGATTCCCCGAACACGCGGACGGCGCGCTGCTGATCGACGGGATCGGCGAGGTCGGCGAGGTCGGCGAGGCGAGCGAAGTCGGCACCGCGATCGCCGGCGCACCCCGGTCGTGGCCGGCGCCCGCGCCCGGCGACCTCGCCTACGTGCTGGCCACCTCCGGCTCCACCGGCCGGCCCAAGGGTGTGGAGATCGAGCACGGCGCGCTGAGCAACCTGCTCGCCTCGATGCGGGACACGCTGCACAGCGATCAGGACGCGGTGTGGCTCGGCCTGACCTCGGCCTCGTTCGACATCTCCGCCGTGGAACTGTACGTGCCGCTGATCACCGGTGGCCTGCTGGTGCTCGCCCGGGACGGCGACGTACGCGACGGGCGGGCGCTGCTCCGGCTGATCCGGGACGAACACGTCTCGTACGTGCAGGCCACCCCCTCCGGGTGGCGGATGTTGCTGGACGCGGGCTTCGCGGAGCCGGCCGTGGTCGCGGTCACCGGCGGCGAGGCGCTCCCGCTCCCCCTGGCCCGAGAACTGCGGGCGCAGGTACGACGGTTGGTGAACGCCTACGGACCGACCGAGACCACGGTGTGGTCCAGTACGGCGGAAATCGGCCCGGACGACGACGAGGTGAGCATCGGCCGCCCGATCGCCAACACCCGGATGTACATCCTGGACGCCGCAGTCGCCCCGGTCCCGATCGGGGTCGAGGGCGACCTGTACATCGGCGGCAGCGGTCTGGCCCGGGGCTACCGGCACCTGCCCGGCGTCACCGCCGACCGGTTCGGACCGGACCCGTTCGGACCGCCCGGAGCCCGGATGTATCGCACCGGCGACCGGGCCCGCTACCGCGCGGACGGCCGGATCGAGTTCCTGGGGCGAGTCGACCACCAGGTGAAGATCCTCGGCCACCGGATCGAACTCGGCGAGATCGAGGCCGCGTTGCTCGTCCACCCGGATGTCGCGACGGCGACCGTGCTGGCCCGGCAGGACGGGGCCGACGGCGCGCGCCTGGTGGCCTACCTGGTGCCGCGCCCGGGCGCCGTCCCCAGTCTGGCCGAACTGCGGGTGCACCTGGCCGCGACGCTGCCCCGGGCGCTGGTCCCGAGCGCGTTCGTTGCCCTGGAACGCCTGCCGCTCACGCCGAACGGCAAGCTGGACCGGGCCGCGCTGCCCGCACCACCTCGCGTGCGGGCGGCGGACCAGGATTCGGAATCGGACCCGGATCGAGACCCGGCGGCCGAGCCGCTCGGCGACCCCGGCCCGGCCGCCGAGATCACCGCCATCTGGCGCGAGGTGCTCGGCCTGGACGACATCCGCCCCGACGAGGACCTGTTCGACCTGGGCGGTCACTCGCTCACCGTCACCCGGATCGGCGCGCGGATTCGCAAGCGCCTGGGCGTGGACGTACCGCTGCACGTCTTCTTCGAATCCCCGACCATCACCGGACTCACCAGCGCGGTCAGCGCGATGCAAAGCGAACGGCGGCCATGAGTACCCCATTCCGAAGCCTCGACCCGCACCGGGAACAACCGGCGGAGCAGCTCGCGAACCGGCCCGAACAGTCCA
This sequence comes from Embleya sp. NPDC059213, assembly GCF_042754445.1. NCBI lineage: Bacteria > Bacillati > Actinomycetota > Actinomycetes > Kitasatosporales > Streptomycetaceae > Embleya > Embleya sp. NPDC059213. Next base: position 27,680 of record NZ_JBHZAV010000077.1, on the reverse strand, counting down.
CCCGGACACCTCTGTCGGCGGGCCAGGAACGACTGTGGCTGCTGGACCGGCTCAACCCCGGCGACGCCGCCTTCAACATGTTCCAGATTCATCGCCTGCGCGGCCCGCTGGACGCCGACGCGTTGGAACGCGCGCTGGCCGCACTGGTCGCGCGACACGACAGCCTGCGTGCCTGCTTCCCCGACGAGGACGGCGTGCCGGTACAACTCATCGGCACGTGGCACGACTTCGCCCTGGAGCGGGTGATCGTCGACGGCCCGCCCGCCGAGCGGGAGCGGCACGCCCGCGAACTGGTCTCCGAACGCACCAACCGATCCTTCGACGTGTCCCGGGGCCCACTGCTGCGGGCGAGCCTGCTGCGCCTGGACGAGGACGGGCACGATCACGTGTTGTGCCTGGTGTTGCACCACATCATCGCCGACGGCTGGTCGATGAACGTTCTGGACACCGAGCTGGTGGCCGTGTACTCGGCGTTCGCGGCCGGTCTGCCCTCGCCGCTGGAACCGCTGCCGCTGAGCTACACCGACTACGTGCGGCGTCAACGCGAACTCGTCGACTCGCCCGGCTTCGACGAACGGCTGACCTACTGGACCCGACAACTCGCGGGCGCGCCGACCCTGGACCTGCCCGCCGACCGGGCCCGCGTGGGCGGCGGTCACCCCGGGCGCGGCGGCACGGTCACCCACCACCTGCCCGCCGAGCTGCGCGCGGGCATCGAGCAACTCGCCCGGCGCGAGCGGGTCACCCTGTACATGTTCCTCCTGGCCGCCTACCAGACCCTGCTCGCGCGCTACTGCGACCAGGAGGACGTGTGCGTGGGCTCGCCGTTGGCGGGTCGGGACGAGGAGGAGTACGAACCTCTCGTCGGCTACTTCCTCAACACGCTGGTGCTGCGTGGGAGCACCGCCGGGGACCCCTCGTTCCGGGACTTCCTGGCCCGCACCCGGACGGTGGCACTCCAGGCGTTCGAGCACCAGGACGTGCCGTTCGAACGACTGCTCGGCGCCCTGGACGTGGACCGTGATCCGGACAGCCCGCCGGTGTTCCAGACCATGTTGATCCTGCGCCCGCCCGCGGGCCCCGAATTGCGGCTCGGCGAGGCGAGCGCGGAGGTCTTCGAGTCCGGCTTCCGCCAGGCCAAGTACGACCTGACGTTGGAGGTGTGGCCGGAAAGCGACGAACTGGTCGTCGAGTTCGTCTACGACACGGAGCGCTTCGTCCCCGAGACCGTCGCCCGCCTCGCGCGCTGCTTCGAGACGTTGCTTCGGGGCGCGGTGGCGGACCCGGATACGCCGCTGTCCCGGTTGCCGCTGCTGCCGCCGGCCGAGCGGGCCCGGGTCACGGCGGCCGCAGCCGGCCCGGACGCGGGCGACTGCCCGGACGCGATCCTGGCCTTCGAGGTGCAGGCGTTGCGTACACCGCAGGCCGATGCCGTCGAGTGCGGCGACACCCGCATCGGCTACGCCGACCTGGACGCCCGGGCGAACCGGTTGGCCCGCGAACTGCGGCGCGGCGGCGCCGGCCCGGACTCGGTGATCGCGGTGTGCGCCGAACGCTCGATCGAGACGATCGTCGCGCTGCTCGCCGTGCTCAAGGCGGGCGGCGCCTACCTCGCGCTGGATCCCGCGCTGCCGGCCGAGCGCATCGCCTACATGCTGACCGACAGCGGGGCCGAACGTGTCCTGTGCCGAGCGCAGTTCGCGAGCCGTTTCGCCGAAGGCGCGCCGCCGGTCCTGCTGTTGGACGGGTCCGAGAACGGGCCCGGGGAAGGGCCCGGGGTGCGGGACGAGAACGGGGACCGGGCCGCCGGCCTCCAAGGAGAAGGCGACGGCGACGAAGCGCGGGACCAGCCGCTCGCCCCGATCGCCGGGCCCGAGCATCTCGCCTACCTCGTCTACACCTCCGGCTCCACCGGCCGCCCCAAGGGCACGCTGATCACCCGTGGGGCACTCGCCGCCCGGGTGGCCTGGATGCGCGAGCGCTACCGCAGCGGCCCCACCGACCGGGTCCTGCAGTTCGCCTCGTTCGGCTTCGACACCCACGTCGAGGAGGTCTATCCGACGCTGCTGGGCGGGGCGACGCTGGTGCTCGCACCCGCGGACGGGCTGTTGCCCGACTTCTTCGGCACCGACGCCGGTCGCACCCTGACCGTGCTCGATCTGCCCACCTCCTACTGGCACGAGTTGGTCGCCCAGACCCCGGGTCTGCCGTGGCCGAAGGCGCTGCGGCTGCTGATCATCGGCGGCGATCAGGCCGACGCCGCCTCGACGCGGCGCTGGCGCGAGACGTTCGGCGACCGGGTCGACCTGGTCAACACGTACGGGCCCACCGAGACCGCGGTGATCGTCACGTCGGCCACCCTGGCCGGCCCGCGCGCCCAACCGTGGGACGGCGCCCGACCGCCGATCGGGCGGGCGCTGGCCGGCACCCGCGTGCACGTGCTGGATCGGCATCTCGAACCCGTGCCGCCGGGTGTGCCGGGGGAGTTGTGCATCGGAGGCATCGGACCGGCCCGGGGCTATCTGGGCCGCCCGGGTGCGACCGGACTGCAGTTCGTGCCCGACCCGTATGGCGCACCCGGCGCCCGGCTCTATCGCACCGGCGACCGCGCTCGGCAACGCCCGGACGGGCAGTTGGAGTTCCTCGGTCGCACCGACCAGCAGGTCAAGCTGCGCGGCTACCGGATCGAACTCGGGGAGATCGAGGCGGCGTTGGTCGCACAACCGGATATCGCCCAGGCGGCCGTGCTGGTGCGGGGCGAGCGCGGCGATCGACGACTGGTCGCCTATCTGGTGCCCGGCGCCGAGGCGGTCGACCCGCCGGACCCGCCGGCGGTGCGTGCCGCCTTGGCCCGGACGCTGCCCGCGTACCTGGTGCCGGCCGCGTATGTGTTGCTGGAGCGCCTGCCGCTGACCACCAACGGCAAGCTCGACCGGGCCGCGCTGCCCGCACCGGAACAACGCAGCACCCCGGCGACCTCGTTCGTGGCGCCGCGCGGCAGCGCCGAGGAACTGGTCGCGGAGACCTTCGCCGATGTGCTCGGTTTGGAACGGGTCGGCGCGCTGGACGACTTCTTCGCCCTCGGCGGCCACTCGCTGCTGGCCACCCGGGCGGTGGCCCGACTCGGCGCGGCGATCGAACTGACCGTGCCGATCCGCGCCCTGTTCGCCGATCCCACCGTGGCCGGCCTGGCCGCGTCGGTCGAGGAACTGCTGCTCGCCGAACTCGACACGCTCTCCGAGGCGGACGCCGAACGACTGGTGCTGGACCAGGCCGAGACAGGAGATCCACGATGACGCTCACCCCGGCGCCACCGACCCGTCCCGGCGGACTCTCCGCCGCCAAACGGGCCCTGCTCGAACAGCGGCTGCGCAGATCCGCGACGGCCGCGCCCCCATCGATCCCGCGACTGCCGGAGGGAGCCGAAGTCCCTTTGTCCTTCGCGCAGATCCCGCTGTGGTTCATGGAGAACCTGACCCCGGGAACGGCCGCGTACACCATTCCGCTCGCACTGCGACTGCGCGGGCGGCTCGACGAGGACGCCCTGGAACGGGCGCTACAGGCGCTGTTGACCCGGCACGACAGCCTGCGCACCACCTTCGGCACCAGCGCGGACGGTCGACCGGTGGCCACCGTGCATCCGCCGATGCCGCTCACCGTGACCCGGCACACGCCCGACGCCGACCTGGACGCCGAGGCCCGGGAGCGCTGGGCGGCGGCGCTGGTGGGTGCGGAGTCTGCCCGCCCGTTCCACCTGGAGGTGCCACCGCTGGTGCGGGCCGCGCTGGTGCGGTTGGACCGGGAGGACACCGTACTGCTGGTGGTCCTGCACCACCTGATCGGCGACGGCTGGTCGGTACATCTGCTCGTCAACGAACTGGTGGCCGACTACGGCGCGTTCACGGCCGGCCTGGAATCGCCTGTGGCCGAACCGGCGGTGCAATACGGAGACTACGCGGCCTGGCAGCAGCAGCGCCTGACCGGTCCCGAAGGTGAGCGGGCCGCCCGCTACTGGCGCGAGCGACTGGCCGGGCTGGGTACGCTCGCGCTGCCCACCGACCGGCCCCGACCGGCCCAACAGACCTTCGTCGGCGACGCGCACGGCTTCAAGCTGGACGCCGAGTTGGCGGCAGCCGTCGTGGAGTTGGGCCGCGCGCACCGCGCCACGTCGTACATGACGCTGCTCGCGGCCTGGCAGGCGGTGTTGTCCCGGCACGGCGGTCAGCACGATTTCGCGATCGGTTCGCCGATCGCCGGACGTCCGCATCCGGACCTGGAACCGATGATCGGCATGTTCGTCAACATGCTGGCCATGCGGGCGCCGCTGGCCGGGGACCCCACCTTCGCCGAACTCCTCGGTCGGGTCCGGGAAAGCAGCCTGGACGCCTACGCACACCAGGATCTGCCGTTCGACCAGGTGGTCCGGGACCAGAACGTGACCCGCGACGTCAGCCGTACACCCCTGTTCCAGGTCACCTTCGCGCTGCAGAACTACGGGCGCGGCGAGCGCGGTTTCGTCGGGCTCGACCACGACTGGTTCACCGGCGACTCCCGGGTGACCCGGTTCGACCTGAGCCTGTTCGTGTTCGAGACCGACACCGGGATGCAGTGCCTGCTCACCTACAACACCGACCTGTTCGACGCGAGCACGGTGGCTCGGCTCGCCGGGCATCTGGCCACCCTGCTGCGGGTGGTGACCGCCGACCCGCATACCCCGCTGTCCCGGATCGACCTGCTCGGCGCGCAGGAGCGGGCCCAACTCGTCACCGGCTGGAACGACACCGCCCGGCCACTGCCCGAACACCCCACGCTGGCCGCCGCGATCGAGGCCCGGGTGGCCCTGGATCCGCGCGCCCCGGCGGTGACACACGAGGGGCAGACGCTCGACTACGGCGAACTCGACGCGCGCGCCGCTCGGCTCGCCCGCTACCTGCGCGGGTGCGGGGTCGGCCCGGAGACACCGGTCGCGCTGTGCCTGGAACAGTCGCTCGACCTCGCGGTGGCGGTGCTGGCCGTGCTCAAGGCGGGCGGGGCGTATCTCCCACTGGATCCGGAACAGCCGGTCGAGCGGCTGGCGTTCATGCTCTCCGATGCGGGTGTGCGGGTCCTGGTGACGGACAGCGCGCTGCGCGAGCGCACGGCGGGTCACGCCGGCACGGTGATTCTGCTCGATCGCGAACAGGCGGCGATCGACGCCCGGGATCCGGATTCGGAGCGGGCGGATTCGGAGCGGGCGGAGTCGGGGGCCCCGGCCGGCCCGGGGAACCTGGCCTACGTGATCTACACGTCCGGCTCCACGGGGCGTCCCAAGGGCGTCGCGGTGCAGCACCGCGAGGCACTTGCCTATCTCGACGGCGTACGCGAGCGGTTCGAGATCGTCCCCGGATCGGTCTACGGGCTGGCCCAGTCGTTGTCCTTCGACTTCGCGATCACCGCGCTGTACCTGGCCTGGACCACCGGCGGCGAACTGCACCTGATCCCCAAGCGGCTCTCCGGTGCGGAGTTCGCCGACCACCTGGGTCGGCATCCGGTGGACTACCTGAAGATGACGCCCTCCCACCTGGCCGGACTGGCGGCCGAGGTCGGCGCCGAACGCCTGTTGCCCCGGCGCATGTTGATCCTCGGCGGCGAGGGCTCGTCGTGGGAGTGGACGCGGGATCTGGCCGCGCTCGGCACCTGCGCGGTGGTCAACCACTACGGGCCGACCGAGACCACGGTGGGGGTGACCACCTACCGGGTCCGCCCGCAGGAGGTGCCGATCTCGACGGTGACGCCGATCGGCCGACCGTTGCCGAACGCACGGATCTACCTGCTGGACGCGCACCTGGAACCGGTACCGATCGGAGTCACCGGGGAGATCCACATCGGGGGCGAGCGGCTGGCCCGCGGCTATCTGGGGCAACCAGGCGCGACCGCCGACCGGTTCGTGCCCGACCCGTTCGGGCCGCCGGGCGCCCGGCTGTACCGCACCGGCGATCTGGGTCGTTACCTGCCCGACGGTGACGTGGAGTTCCTCGGTCGCAGCGACCAGCAGGTCAAGATTCGCGGCTATCGGGTCGAACCGGCCGAGATCGAAGAGGCGTTGCGCGCGCAGGCGGCGGTCGGCCAGGCCGTGGTGGACGCGCGGGGACCGGCCGGATCGCAACGGCTGATCGCCTATCTGGTGCCGGCCGAGGACCACCCGGGCGAGCCGCCGGCCGGTGCCGAGCTGCGCCGGGAACTGCTGGTTCGATTGCCCGAGTACATGGTGCCGTCCAGGTTCGTCTGGCTCGACCGACTGCCGCTGAAGGCGCACGGCAAGGTTGACCGTGCGCTGCTGCCGGAGCCCGACGCCGGGGCCGGCAGCGGGGCGGACGGCGGCGAGCGGGTGGCGCCGGTCGGTGCGACCGAGGAGGCGCTGGTCGGGATCTGGACGTCGGTGCTCGATCTGGCCGCGGTCGGAGTCACCGACGACTTCTTCGAACTGGGCGGGCATTCGCTGCTCGCGATGCAGGTGTTGGCCCGGCTGCGCAAGGTGTTGCCGCCCGGGAGTCGACAGGTGAGCCTGTTGGAGTTGTTCAAACACCGGACCGTGCGCGAACTCGCCGCCTTGATCGACCGTCCGGTCGGCACGGATGAACCCCGTTCGCTGTTGCACGAGTTGACTCGGCCGGTGCCTGTCGCGCAGCGGGTGCTCTCGTTGGTGTGTGTGCCGTACGGCGGCGGCAGCGCGGTGGTGTACCAGCCGCTGGCCGATGCGCTGCCCGCCGGGCACTCGTTGTACTCGGTGGCCATTCCGGGCCACGACCTGTCCATGCCCGAGGCGCCCAGGCCGATCGAGGAGGTCGCCCGGGAGTGTGTGGACGAGATCCTGGCCCGGGTCGAGGGACCGTTGGCGCTCTACGGGCACTGCGGGGTGGGCAGTGCGCTGACCGCGCAGATCGCCCATCTGTTGGAGGAGTCGGGGCGCCGGCTGGAGGCGGTGTACCTGGGCGCGATCTTCCCGTTCGCCCGACCCGAGGGCGGTCTGCTCGGCGCGCTGTCGCGCTTCTCCGGACTCGAACGGCTGCGCGGGGACCGGGTGCACCTGAACTGGCTGACCTCGATGGGCGCGGACCTCGGCGACCTGGACGAGGAGCAGGTCACCTTCATCATCCGCAACATGCGCAAGGACGGCCGGACTTCGGAGGAGTACTTCACCCGGCGGATGGCCGAGGGCATGCGGCCGTTGGCCGCACCGGTGATCTCGGTGATCGGCGAGCGCGACCCCAGCACGGAGTTCTACCAGGAGCGCTTCCGGGAGTGGCACTTCATGGCCGACGCCACGGCGCTGGTGGTGATCGACGAGGCGGGCCACTACTTCCTGCGCTACCGGGCGGACGAGTTGGCCGAGATCGTCACCGCGACGCACGAGGCCGTGGCCCGGGACCGGACCGAGCCGCTGACCCGGGCGGCGCGCGGTGCGGACGCGGGATGGTGGTTGCAGGGCGTATCGGGCGGCACCGACGCCGATTCCGAGGATGAAGCCGCACCCGCCGCCGTCCGGTCGACGCCCACCCCGGCCGTGCGGCCGAGCATGGGCCGGTTCATGGCGGTGGCCCTGGGGCAGCTCGCCTCGATCACCGGGTCGGCGCTGACCGAGTTCGCCATCCCCATCTGGATCTATCTGCGCACCGATTCGCTCACCCAATTCGCGCTGTTCTCGGTGCTGGCGCTGGTGCCCGGCATCCTGGTGGCGCCGTTGGCGGGGGCGGTGGTGGACCGCAACAGTCGCCGGTCGGTGATGCTGGCCGCGGACTGCGCGGCGGGCGCGGTGCAGGTGACGATGGCGCTGCTGTTGTGGGGCGGCCATTTGGGCGTGGGGGCGGTGTACGGACTCCTGGTGGTGTTGTCGGTGACCGCCACCTTCCAACGCCTGGCCTACACCTCCGCGGTGCCGCAACTGGTACCCAAGCGCTATCTGGGCCATGCCAACGGCATCGTGCAAATGAGCACCGGGCTGGCCCAGTTGGTGGTGCCGTTGATCGCGGTCGCGCTGTTGGCGAGCATCGGACTCGGCGGCATCCTGGTGATCGACATCACCACGTTCGTGATCGCGGTGACGGTGGTCGCCTTCGTGCCGTTCCCCGACACGATGGCGCAGACCCGGCGCGAGAGCATGGTCAAGGAGATCGCCAACGGGGTGCGCTACTCCATGGGGCATCCCGGATTCCGCACGATGTTGCTCTACTTCGCGCTGCTCAACGTGTTCCTGGCACCGATGTTGGTGCTGATGACCCCGCTGGTGTTGTCCTTCGGATCGGTGCACACCGCGGGCGCGGTCGGCGTCGCGGCGGGCGCCGGCGCGCTGCTCGGCGGCCTGGCGATGGGGGTGTGGGGAGGTCCGCGGCATCGCCGGATGCACGGCATCCTGCTGGCCACCGTGCTGATCGCGGTCTTCGCCTTCGTCGCCGGTCTGCGGCCCTCGCCGGTGCTGGTCGGCATCGGCTTCTTCGGGGTGTTCTTCGGACTGTCCCTGCTCAACGGCATCTACGCGACGATCATCCAGGTCAAGGTGCCCCAGCGGTTCCACGGCCGGGTGATCGCGCTGAACACGATGGTGGCGTGGTCCACGCTCCCGCTGGGCTTCGGGGTGATCGCGCCGCTCGCGGTGCACCTGCTCGAACCGCTGTTTACCCCGGGCGGCGCGCTGGCGTCCAGCGTCGGCCGGGTGATCGGGGTCGGCGAGGGGCGCGGCACCGGGTTCCTGTACCTGGTGTGCGCGTCCGCGATGATCCTGCTCGCGCTCGCCTCCTTCCGGCACCGGGTGATCGCCGGATTCGACGACGAGGTCCCGGACGCGATGCCGGACGACCTGATCGGCATCGAGGAACGCCGCAAGAAGCGGGCGGACGCATCGCCGCCGCCCGTCCGGAAGTCGCCCGAACCCGAACTGGAGAAGGTATGACCGGCAACGACGAAACCGAACGCGACTGCCGCGTGGTGATCAACGACGAGGAGCAGTACTCGGTCTGGGCCACCGACCGGGATCTCCCGGCCGGCTGGCGCGCGGAAGGCTTCACCGGCACCCGCCCGGACTGCCTCGCCCACATCGACCGGGTCTGGACCGACATGCGCCCCCGCAGCATCCGATAGCCCCACCGACCACCGACCACCCCGCCGGCGAGCCCACCCGGGGCTCGCCGGCGGCGGCGTCACCGCACCCGGTCCGCACGCGCGTCGGTGTCGGTTCGGCGCGAGCAGCAGTCGGCGTCGTGTGGGGGCGTGGGGTGGTGGCGGCGGTGCCAGAAGGGGGTGTGGGGCCAGCGTTGTTCGGCTGTGTAGGCGTGGTGGTGGTTGCGGTGGTAGGCGTGGCGTAGGTCGGCGAGGCGGGCTTGGTAGGTGTCGGGCGCGTCCCGGTGGCCTGCGAGATGTGCGTCGACGGTTTGGCCGGCGGTGAGGCCGGTGTACAGGGCCGTGAGGATGCCCTGGGCGGACACCGGGTCGAAGGCGGTTGCGGCATCGCCCGCGGCGATCCAGCCCGGGCCGCAGACCCGGTCCAGGTGGGCGCCGTGTGCGGGGGCCCGGCGCGGGAGTACGGGCGACGGCAGGGGCCACCCGGCCAGTCGTCGGCCGATCTCGGTCGTTTCGGCGAGGCGGGCCCGGAAGCCGGCCGAGTCACCCGCTCGCGCGGTGGGCAGATCGGCGTCGGTGAAGTAGGCCACCAGGCGCCGATTGCCGGGCACCAGCGCGGTGTACCACCAGCCGTCCGGCCCGGATTCGACCACCGTGCTCGCGTCGGTGTCGCACGCGGTGGGATCGACCAGGGTCAGGTGCAGCGCGACCAGGGCGTCGTGGGTGTGCCGGCGGGCGCCGCCGCTTCCGGTCGCGACCGCCGCTCGGCGCCCGGTCGCGTCGACGACCCAGTCGCAGCACACCACTTCGCGCCGGTCGGGCCGGCCCAGCGGCACCGACCAGGTGCCGTCCGGCCGGCGCGTCGGCGCGCCGACCGGGGTGCGCTCGGCCACCTCGGCACCGGCCGCCCGGGCGCCGTCGCGCAGGCGGCGGTCGAACAGCGGGCGATCCAGGTGCCGGCCGGGCCCGTTCGGGTCGTCGATCGCGGAGACCGTGACCGGCTGCGGCGACCCCCACACGGACAGCGTGGCGTAGCAGGGCAGATGGCCCGCCCCGGGTACGTGCTCGCCGACCCCCAGGTCGGCCAACAGCACCCGGGCCGCCCCCGGCAGCGCCTCGCCGATCGCGGGCGGCCCGCCACCCGCGTCGGCGAGCAGCACCGAACGACCCGCACGTGCCAGCGTGATCGCGGCCGCGGCGCCGGCCGGCCCGCCACCGGCGACCACGACGTCGTACCGCCGTCGGGCCGGCGGCGCCCCGACCCCGGTCACGGGCGAAGTCCGCACGAGCCGACGCCGCTCACCCGCACGGCACCTCCACCGCCACGCCGTTCGCGGGCAGGTCCGTGCCGCCACGCGGATGCGGCTCCCGTCACTGCGAATCCAGGTAGGGATCGATGTTGTCGACGTAGCCCACCGTGACGTCCGCCGCGTGTTGCCCCGTGGCGTCGGCGACATCGCGGATCACCGGCTCGTCGGGGGCCTGTTCCGGGACGTGCACGTTCACCAGGTTGTTGGCGTCCCGGGCCTGGTCGAACGGCGGTTGCGGCGGCGACTCGACCTGCATGCGGGCCGGGAAGCGGCCGTCGCCGACCGTGTAGGGCCGCACTTCGACGATGCCGAGCTTGTACCAGCCGTCGATCATCTGTCGGCGCTGCGCCTCGGGCGTGGTCCCGGTCAGTCCGCGCAACCACACCGCGCGGTGCGTGAACGCGGCCTCGCGATCGCTCGAACCGCCACTGTCCGGCCGGTTGACCTTCTCGTAGTCGCTTTGTTTGAGCACGTGGTTGGGCACCCGTGCGGGCCAGAACGTCGGTACGTACGGGTCGTAACGCGGCCCGAGTCCGGCCTGCGACTCGTAGCCCGCGCGGCAGCCCGCCGTGTCGGTCTGCCAGGGCACCGCCATCCATCGACTGAGGTCACCCGGTCCCTGCGCGTACAGCGGGCCGTCGGGGGCCAGCGCCTTGTCCGGGGTGAGCGTGTTGCCGTAGTCCGGATCGGGATCGCCCTCGGGCCGCGCCCTGATCCGGAACGGCTCGGCGAACATCGTCGCGTGCCGGATCGGCCAGGTCACCTCGATCCCGGGATGGAACGCGTCCGCGACGCAGAAGTCCAACGCGGCCCGATCCAGCAGCCCCGGCTGCGCGGCCGGCGGCGCGTCCTCCACGCGGTGCGGGTAGCCGGCGAACGGCGACGCGTCGAAGTTCCCCTGTGACCAGGCCAGCAGCAGCCGGTCCTGGGTCGGCGACAGTGTCATGTACTGGCGCACCGTCCGAGGCACACTGGCCATGCCGTCGCCGTAGAGCCAGGGCCACGGCATCGGCGACTTGTCGTCGCGGTTGTAGTCGCGCAGCGCGGTGTACACCTGCCGGCGCACCTCGCGATGCTCGATCGCCGGACTGGACAACCGGCGCAGCGCCTCGGGGGCGAGGAAGTACTCCGGACCGGCCCAGCCGAATTTGGCCGCGAACCCGGCGTTGACCCACTGGAGTTCGCAGAACCGGCGCAGGATCGGTTCGATGTGCTCGCCGAACGAGACCCGGGCCGGGAACGGCAGTTGGCCGGTGCCGACGAACACGTCGAAGAGCAGGTCGTAGAGGGTGCGTACGGTGCGCAGGTCCGGCGCGAAGTTGGGTGGCGCGACCACCACCCAGGCCGGATCCACCGGCACCGAGACGCCGTCGATGGTGACCGACGCGGTCACCGGCCCGTCGGAAATGTCGTCGTACCAACCGTCGTTGTTCGTTACCGAAGCCGGCGGCGTGTGATCGGGCGAGCCGGCGGCGCCGAGCCCGCCGAGCACCACCAGTCGGCCGTGCTCGTCCGTGCGCATCTCGCCCAGCGGGACGTCGACCCGACCCAGGAAACGGCCGCCGGTGAACGGCACCCGCCCACCGGGCGTGGCGTTCAGCGTCTTGCGGCCGGGATCGATCACCAGCGACCGGCGATCGGTGACGCTCGGATTGCGCCGCGCGGACGGCCTGGCCGCCGGGTCCCGCGAGTCCGGGATGTCCAGCGGGAGCTGGAACTGGTACCACGCGGCCTTGCGATTGGCCACGTGTACGCCCCAGGTGATCCGGGTGCCCGGGTCGGCGACCGTCACCTCGCGCACCACGTGCCCGTCGGCGGCGTGGCCGTACAGCCGGAATCGGGCCGCCTGGCGCTTGATCGCGCCGTCCGCGTCCTTGGTGAAGCCCGGTGGGGTGGGCTCCGGGTCGGGGGTTTCGGGTCCGTAGTACCAGCCGTCCGGGCGCGTGCTGTTGCCCACGCGCGCAATGCCGATGGCCGGATGGATGCGTACTCGGACGATGCGGTCGTCCGTTCGCCTGTTGCCGTCCCGATCGCTCACAGCACTCCCGTTGCTCTCGTCCGCCCACACCGCCGGGCCCCAGGGGCCCATCCGGGGTGTGCTGGTTCCGACGTGCGATCACACGCCGGGTACGCGCGCAACTCCACGCTGTCCAACCACGATCGCCGAACGCAAGACCCAGTCGGGTGACACGTTCCGGCGGACCCCGGCCGGCCCGGTGCGCCCGATCGGCTCTGTGCCGCCGACCTCGGATCCGCCGTCCGGGTGACGAACGGCACGGTGGGGACCGTGGGTCGACGGTTGTCCGCAGGGTGCGCTCTCTCATACGCTCCGGACGCCGACGGGTTCGTCGGCGCACCGCGATCCGTACGGATCGACGTGCCACAACTGCATGTTCGAAGCCCAGGGGAAGCCGGTCGAAATCCGGCGCTGTCCCGCAACCGTGGGTGGTGATCGACAGGTCGCCACGAGTCGGAATGCCTGGGTTGCTCGATCTCGAAGGCTCCAGGTGTCGTGGACTGCACGCTGAAGCCCGGATTCCGCGGCCGATGCCTGCCTTCGGCCGGATGCCGGGACTCGTCGTTCCCGCCGTCCGCGCCCGCGTCCACCGCACGAAGGGAATCCGTCCGTGAAGCTTTTCCGGAACAAGGGGCGTATCGGCCGACTGGTCGGCGCATTGGCCCTGTTGGTGCTGCCCGCCACCGCGCAGGTCACCGCGGCGGCGCCGAGCGCGTACGCCGTGGACACCACCAAGGGCAGCGCCGGGGTCTGCCCGAGCAACGACGGCGTGACCGTGATCGTCGACTTCCAGGAACTCGGCGGTGCCACGATCGTGCGTTGCGCGCCGGGTGACCAGGCCACCGGACTGGCGGCGCTCAAGAACGCCGGATTCGAGACAGCCGGTACCGCCCGCTGGGGCGAGGCGTTCATCTGTCGGATCGAGAACGAGCCCGGCCCGGCCACCGAACCCTGCCTGAACACGCCGCCTGCCAACGCCTATTGGTCCTACTGGCACGCGCCGAACAACGGCACCTGGACGTACAGCTCGTGGGGTGCGTCCAACCGCAAGCCCCCGCCGGGCAGCTTCGAGGGTTGGTCCTTCGCCAAGGACCGGACCGCGTCGACCAACCCGCCGCCGCGCGTGGCCCCTTCGCGGTAGGTCGATCGAACTCCGGCCCACCCGGGGCACTCGGTGCCCCGGGCCCCGTGTCGTCGCCCGCCCGGATCGGCGAGCGGCGACGCGGGTGTTGCGAATCCTGGTCAGGACGCGGACGACGGGCAGTGCAGGGCCGGCGCGTCCGGCCGGGCCCCGGCGGCGGTCAGGTCGGCGAAGCCGGTGCCGGCCAGGCCCAATACCGCCTGGGCGGTGGCCCGGGTGGCGGTGGCCGGGTCGAACCCGGTCGCGTCGTACGCGATCGCGCCTCGCGTGGCGGGCGGGCCCGAGCAACCCACCTGACGTCCGCCGAGGAACTGCCGCGCGGTCAGTCCCGGCAGCACCCGCCACGAGGAGAGCAGCGCCTGCCCGGCCAGGCCGGTGCTGTTGGCGTTGGACGTGACAGCGCCCGGCGTGCCGAAGCCGCCGTCGGAAAGCTGGTGCGCGACCAGCCAGTTCAGTCCGGCGGCGGCCTCCTGGTGGCGGCCCGTGGCGGCCAGCGCCTGCACGCTCATCGCGGTCGAGTCGGCGTCGGCCGTGCACGTCGCGAGGCCGAAGTTCAGCGGGAAACCGCCGTCGGCGCAGTGCGCGCCGGCCAGGAAGTCGACCGCCGCGGTCGGTGCGCCGGCGGGTGTGCGGTCCAGGGCGAGCAGAGCGAGCGACTGGCTGAAAGCGTTGCTGTAGTCGCCCCACGGCGAGGTGTCGGTGAACCGGCCCGAGGGTTGTTGCAGCGCGCGCAGCCGGGTCGGCAGGTCCACGCCGCCGAAGTTGCCAGGGTTCGTCCCGCGCACTTCGGCCGCGAGCAGCACCTTGGCGGTGGCGCCGGCGTAGGCGTTGGTGGTGCCGTCACCGATGTAGCCGGACAGGATCTCCGGACGGGCCAGCCACGCGGTGGCCTTGGCACCGTTCTGCTCGGCCACCCCGGCGGCGGCGAACGCCAGCACCGCGTCGATGGTCAGACCCTGGTCGGGGTAGGTCACCCCGTCGAAGGTGGCCTCGAAGCGCTCGCCGTCCACGAGTTGCCGGGCCAGCCAGCCGGCTGCGGCCTGAGTGCGATTGCCGGCCGGGAGCGAAGCGGTTGCCGACCGGTCGGCCGGCGTGGGGGCGGCGCCCGCGGTCGCGGGTACGACGGCGGTCGCGGCGGCGAGGAGCAGACCGCCGAAGAGGGCGGAGATCCTCCGGCCGGGGCGGGTGAGCGTCATGGTGAAGCCTTTCCGGGCCTGCGACGCGGCATGCCCGGCGAAGCCGCCACGCGTTCGACCGCGGGCCCGAAGGCGGGACGGTCTCGGCCCGGCGGCGCGAGGGCTCCGCCCCGTAGACCACGACAGGGAATGGAGATGGAACGCTCCGGCCCCAGGCATTCGGGCTCGCCGTCACGCGGACGGACCACCGCTGCGGGTCAGCGCCGGAATCACACCGGACTTTCCCTGCGGCCGAAGATGACACGGGTCGCCGCGCCCGGACCGGTCGGCCACGACGGTGCCCGGGAGCGCACGGCACCGTCGCGCCGAGGGTCCTCGGACGAGACGCTGCGCACTCTACGGAAAGTTCGCCGCGGGCGGTAACTCGCTTTCCGGCCAAGGGCTTCGACGATTCCCATCTCGACGGGCAACGCGCTCGCCATGCCGAACGCGGCGCGACGACCGGCATCGGCCGAGCGCACCCACCGGCAACGGCCGGGCGCAGCCATCGGCAACGGCCGGGCGCAGTAGCCGGAAACGGCCGCCGGATCGCGGCCGAAGCCGTCGGTGGTGACCAACGGCACGGCGTCGGGCGGACGCGAACGGTTGTCCGTGAGGTGGTGTGTCTCGTACGCTCCGCACGCCGGCGCATGTCGTCGGTGTTTCTCAACTGCATAGTTCGAAGCCCAGGGGAAGCCGGTCGAAATCCGGCGCTGTCCCGCAACCGTGGGTGGTGACCGACAGGTCACCACGAGTCGGAATGCCTGGGTTCGTACGTTTTGAAGGCTCCAGCGGTCGTGGACTGCACGCTGAAGCCCGGATTCCACCGCCGGCGCACCCATGTCGGTCGGATGCCGGGACGCGTGAAGTCCCGGAAGGATCCCTGATGTTCCGGTTCACCGTTGCACCCGCCTGCGCCGTCGCGGTCTGCGGCGCAGTGCTCGTTGCCGTCGCCCCCGTCCTGTCGGCCTCGGCCGACGTCGCCAACCCGCATGCCGAGGCCGCCGCCGCGGCGGCGAAGTGGCAGGCCGGGGAACTGGTCGCCGGCGGCATACCCGGCTTCGCCGGCTCCGACTGGGGCCTGACCATCGACACGATGATGGCGCTGGCCGCCACCCGTTCGGAACCGACCGCGCTCGGCGCCGCGGCCGACGCGGTGGCCGCGAACGTGCGCAGGTACAACAGCGCCGAGGAGTGGGGCCTGCCCGGTTCGCGGATCGCCGGCGCGACCGCGAAGGTGTTGTTCGCCGCGGTGGTCGCGGACCGCGATCCGACCAGGTTCGGCGGCCTCGACATGCGTGACGAGACGCTCGACCTGATCGCCGGGGCCGACGCGGGCGAGGACGCGGGCCGGATCCGGGACAAGCTCACCGGCAGCCCCGACTCCGGCAACACGTTCGGCCAGTCGCTGGCCGTGCTGGGTCTGGCCCGCAGTGGCGGGGTGCCGCAGAGCGCGGTGGACTTCCTGATCGCACAACAATGCCCGAGCGGGGGATTCCGGCTCTATCCGGGCCGGTTGGGTAGCACCGGCGCGACCTGCCAGGACACTCCGACCACCGTGCTGGACCCGGACTCGACCGGCATGGCGGTCCAGGCGCTGTTGTCGGCGGCGGCGGAGAGCCACTCGGTCGGCGCCGCGAGTGCGGCCCGCAAGGGTGCGGATTGGCTCAAGTCCAGGCAACGCGAGGATGGTTCGTTCGGCGGTTCGGGTCCGACCGCGGCCTCGAACAGCAACAGCACCGGCCTGGCCGGCCAGGCCCTGCACGCGGCCGGCTACGCGGTCGAGTCGGACCGGGCCGCCGCGTGGGTGCTGGGGCACCAGATCACCAAGGACAACGCGGGCGCCGCCGACAAGGAAATCGGCTCGATCGCGTACAACGCGGAATCCCTCGCCTCGGCCCGCGCGGACGGCATCCCGGAGTTCCAGCGCGACCAGTGGCGCCGGGCCACACCGCAGGCGCTGCTGGCGCTCGCCGACGTCCCGCTCGGCGACCTGGGCAAGGCTCCGCCCCGGCCCACCGGTACGACCGGCACGTCGAGCACCGCCACCGCGACGACCTCCGCGACCACCACGCACACCGCGTCGGCCGGCGCCTCCGCCACCTCCTCCGCGACCCGTTCGGCGACGAACTCGCCGAGCCCCACCACCTCGGCCGGTCGCACCACGAGCGCCTCGGCGACCACCACCGCCACGCCGCCCGCTTCGGTGTCCGGCGGGAACACCGGTACCGGGTCCGGATCCGCCTTTGGCGGCGACCGGTTGGCCCGAACCGGCGCACGGATCGGCGGTGCGATCCTGCTCGCGGTCGGCCTGGTCGGTACCGGCATCGCGGTACGCGCGGGCGCCCGCCGCCGGAACGGGGAGCACACATGAGGATCACCGCACATCGTGCCCGGATCGGCCGCCTGGCCGCGGCGATGACGCTCCTGTCGCTGCCCGCGACCGCGCAACTCACCGTCTCCGCAGCGGCCGCACACGCGATCGATCCCGGCAGGGGCACGCCCGGATTCTGCCCCGACCGCAACGGCGTGACCGTGATCGTCGACTTCCACGAACTGGGCGGCACCACCATCGTGCGCTGCGCACCGGGGGAACAGGCCACCGGGCTGGCCGCGTTGAAGAACGCCGGCATCCGGATCACCGGGGTCGCCCGCTGGGGTGAGGCGTTCGTCTGCCGGGTCGAAGGCAAGCCGGGCGCCGACTCCGAGCCGTGCATCGACACCCCGCCCGCCTCCGCCTACTGGTCGTACTGGCATGCCCCCAACGGCGGTTCGTGGACGTACAGCCAATGGGGTGTGCTGAACCGCAAGCCCCCGATCGGCAGTTTCGAGGGCTGGTCCTTCGCCAAGAACAAGACCGAGACCACGAATCCGCCACCCCGGCCGGCCCCGGCCCGCCCCACGCCCGAGCCGACCCCGAACGTGCCCGAGCCGGAGCGCCCTCGGCCCGAACAGCCCAAGCCCGAACAGCCCAAGCCCGAGCAGCCCAAGCCGGAACAACCCGGCCCCGATCCGGCCGGCGACCCGCCACCCGTCGGCGGCACCGACAGCACCCCCGGCACCGCACCCGTCGACCCGCTCGCCCCGGGCCCGGGGGTCGCGGGCGACCCGATGGAGACCGAACCGCCACCCGCCGCCCCACCGGTCCTGGACCCGTCGCCGGCCGGCACCGAACCCGGGTCCGGCGCACCCGCCGCCGCCCGGCCCTCCGGCACCACGCCGGCCGGCGCCACCTGGACCGGCGGCGAGGAATCGGCCCGGACCGACGAGCACGGCATCCCGATCACCACCCTGGTCGGCATCGGCCTGCTCGCCGTGCTGTGCGCGGGTGCCGCCTTCACCATCGTCCGACGGCGACGCGCGGCGAGCGGAACACGTTGACCGGGGCCGCGGGTTCGGCCCGGGCGAGCGTGGCCGCGCGCCTTGCCGCCGGCCGACTGCCCCGCACCGTGCATCCCGGCGCGTGGTGGATCTGGGCGCTCGGCCTGGCCACGGCGGCCAGTCGCACCACCAACCCGCTGCTGCTCGCACTGATCCTGGCCGTCGCCGGATACGTGGTCGCCAACCGGCGAGGTGATGCCCCGTGGGCCCTCGCGTTCCGGATGTACCTCTTCCTGGGCCTGTTCGTGATCGTCATGCGGGTGTTGTTCCGGATCCTGTTCGGTGTCGGTGCGGCGAGCGGCCACGTGCTCCTCGACCTGCCCGAACTCCCGCTGCCCGCCTGGGCGGCGGGCATCCACCTGTTCGGCCCGGTGGTCCTGGAGCACGTGCTCGGCGGGTGCTACGACGGGCTGCGCCTGGCCACCATGATCGTCTGCCTGGGCGCGGCCAACGCGCTCGCGAGCCCCAAGCGCATGCTCAAGGCGGTGCCGGCGGCGCTGTACGAGGTGGGCGCGGCCGTGGTGGTCGCGCTGTCGGTGGCCCCGCAGTTGGTGGAGAGCGTGCAGCGGGTGCGTCGGGCCCGCCGGCTGCGGGGTGGCGCCCAGCGTGGCATGCGGGCGTTGCGCTCGATCGCCATCCCGGTGCTCCAGGACGCGCTGGATCGTTCGCTCGCGCTGGCCGCCGCGATGGACTCGCGCGGTTACGGCCGCAACCGGCATCTGCCCCGGACGATCCGGCTGCTCACCGGTGTGCTGACGCTGGTGGGCCTGATCGGCGTGTGTGTCGGGGTGTACGCGCTGCTCGACGGTGGTGCCCCGCGCCGGCTCGGCGCGACGATGTTGCCCGGCGGCGTCGTGATCGCGGGCATCGGCTTCGTGCTCACCGGCCGGCGCATCGACCGCAGCGTCTACCTGCCGGACCGTTGGCGGCCCGCCGAGTTCATCGTGGCCGGCTGCGGGATCGGCGCCGGCGCGCTGGTGCACCTGACCGGCCGGATCGACGCGGGCAACCTCTACCCGTCGCTGAGCCCGTTGGCCTGGCCGGAGTTGGCCCCGCTCCCGGCGCTCGCGCTGGTCGTCGCGGTGTTGCCCGCGTGGCTGGCCCCGCCGCCGCCGAGCGAGACGCCCCGCTTCGGCACGAACGTACCTGTACCGGCACTCGCACCCGCACCCGCGCCGGGACCACCCGCCCGGCTCGGCGCGCCGGCCGACCCGACCCCAACCGGCCCCGCCGGCAAGGAGAACTCCGTCCGGTGATCCGGTTCCACGACGTCACCATCAGCTATGCCGACGCGCCCGCGCCGGCCCTGTGCAATGTCGAACTCGAGATTCCCGAGGGCGAGTTGTGTCTGGTCGTCGGGCGCACCGGGGCGGGCAAGTCGACCCTGCTCGGCGCGATCAACGGCCTGGTCCCGCACTTCACCGGCGGCACTTTGCGCGGGCGCGTGCTCGTGGGCGGCGTGGACACCCGCACGCAACCGCCGCGCGAGTTCGCGCACCTGGTCGGCGTGGTCGGCCAGGACCCGCTCGCGGGTTTCGTCACCGACACGGTGGAGGAAGAACTTGCCTACGGGATGGAGCAGTTGGCGATCCCGTCGGCGGTAATGCGCAAACGCGTGGAGGAGACGCTCGATCTGCTCGGAATCGCCGAACTGCGGCACCGACCCTTGCGCACCCTTTCCGGCGGCCAGCAACAACGGGTCGCGATCGGTTCGGTGCTGACCGCGCACCCCCGCGTCCTGGTACTCGACGAACCCACCTCCGCACTCGACCCGACGGCCGCCGAGGACGTGTTGGCCGCGATCACCCGGCTCGTGCACGATCTGGGAATCACCGCGATCGTCGCCGAACACCGGATGGAGCGGGTGGTGCAGTACGCCGACCGCCTGGTGCACCTGCCCGGCGACCGTACCGTCCGCTCCGGCCCACCCGCCGAGATCCTGGCCACGTGCGACATCGCCCCGCCGGTCGTCGAACTCGGCCGACTCGCGGGCTGGTCGCCGCTGCCGCTCTCGGTCCGCGACGCCCGCCGGCAGGCCCCGCCGCTGCGGGCGCGGCTGGCCGACCGTATGCCGCCCGCGGCACCGGCCGGCGCCGGGTCGGCCGAGCCGTTGCTGAGCGCGCGGCGGATCATCGTCCGCTACGGCGACGTGATCGCGGTACGCGGCCTGGATCTCGACCTGTTCCCAGGTCGGGTCACCGCGCTGATGGGCCGCAACGGATCCGGCAAGTCCTCGCTGCTGTGGGCACTCCAGGGCTCCGGGCCGCGCCAGGGCGGCACCGTGGACGTGGCCGGCGAGGATCCGGGCAAGGCCGCGCCGCATCGTGCCCGAGGTCTGGTCGGCCTGGTTCCGCAAAGCTCCGGCGATCTGCTCTACCTGGAGACGGTCGACGCGGAATGTGCCCAGGCGGACCGGGAGTCCGCGGTCGCGCCCGGCTCGTGCCGCGCCCTCCTGGACCGGATCGCGCCCGGCGTCGACGGCGCACTGCACCCGCGCGACGTCTCCGAGGGACAGCGGCTCGCGCTGGTGCTGGCGATCCAACTCGTCGCCGCACCACGGGTGGTGCTGCTGGACGAGCCCACCCGGGGTCTCGACTACCACGCCAAGCGACGGTTCGTCCGGGTGGTGCGCGAACTCGCGGACGCGGGCGGCACGGTGGTCCTGGCCACGCACGATGTCGAGTTCGTCGCGCAGGTGGCCGATCGGGTCGTGGTGCTGGCCGACGGCGACCTCGTGGCCGACGGCCCGACACCGGACGTGGTGGTGTCCTCCCCGGCGTTCGCACCGCAGGTGGCCAAGATCCTGGCCCCGCTGCCGTGGCTGACCGTCACCGACGTGGCGACGGCTCTGCGCCCCGAATCGGCCTCGCGCCCCGACCCGGCACCGGACCCGGACCTCACCCCCGCCTCGAACCCCGCCCGCGACCAGGAGCCGACCCGATGAGCCCCCCGGCGCCGCCCCCGCCCCCGCCCGCGACCCCCACCGCGCGCACCAGCGCGATCCGGATCACCCCGCGCACCGCGCTCGTGCTCACCATCGCCTCGATCGCCGGCCTGGCGATGTTCCTGTGGCCGCTGTTCGCCTCACCGGCGCCGGAATCCGCGGCGCACTCCGGCGACGCGCCGCTGATCTTCGCGGTCACCCTGCCGTTCGTGGTCGCGGTGGTACTGGCCGAACTGACCAGCGGCGGCCTCGACTCCAAGGCGCTGGCGATGCTCGGCGTGTTGTCCGCGATCAACGCCGCGTTGCGTCCGCTGGGCGCCGGAACGGCCGGGATCGAAACGGTGTTCTTCATGCTCGTGCTTGCCGGGCGGGTGTTCGGCCCCGGCTTCGGCTTCGTGCTCGGCTGTACGTCCCTGTTCGCCTCGGCCCTGTTGACCGCCGGGGTCGGGCCGTGGTTGCCGTTCCAGATGCTCGCCTCGGCCTGGGTGGGACTGGGCGCGGGCCTGTTGCCCCAGCGGGTGCGCGGCCGTGCCGAGATCGTCATGCTGGCCGGCTACGGCGTCTTCTCCGCCTACGCGTTCGGCTTCCTGCTCAACATGTGGTTCTGGCCGTTCCTGGCCGACGCGCCGGGCATGGTCGGTCCGGCGTTCGTCCCCGGTGACGCCGTCCTGGACAACCTGCACCGGTTCTTCGTCTTCACCGTGCTCACCTCCACCTTCGGCTGGGACACCGGACGCGCGATCACCAACTGCGTCGCGATCGTGCTGGTGGGCCCGGCAGTCCTGGCCGCTCTGCGCCGAGCCGCCCGCAAGGCCGCCTTCGAGGCCCCGATCACCTTCGAACCCGCAACGGCCGCCGATTCCGCGAGGCCCGCAGCCCCCGACGACCCGCCGCAGCCACAGCCGAAGCAGTCCTAGCCCACCGAAGGGCCCACCGCAGCCAGAGTCGAGGAAGGCCCACCCGGCGCAACGCCCGCCGCCGCCCGCCCGCCCCCACCGGCGTCGCCGCCACCCGCCCCCGCCCCGCCTGCCGCCGGCGCGATCCGCAGCCGCAACGCCGCCGCCTCGCGGGCATACCGCCGCACCGGGAACTCGTCCGTGTCGGCCACCGCCCCCAGGATCCGCACCGCCGCCGCGGTCGCCTTGACCGCCGCCTCCACCGCGGCCGGCTCGGCCACCGACGCCTGCCGCGTGTACGAGATGCCCGCGTCGCGGCGCCGAGCCGCGTCCAGGTAGATCGCCCGGGCGGAGTCCACCGCCCCCGCCGGCTCGACCAGCAGATGCCGATCGACGCGGGTCACGAACGCGCCCGCGACGTCCAGCGCGGCCTGGGCCAGCCCGGTCGCGCACGCCGCGCCGCCCAACCGACCCGCGTCCAGCAGGTCGAAGGCGATCCGCAGCCCCCGACCCGGCGCCCCGATCAGCCGCTCCGGCTCCAGGTACACCCCGTCCCAATACGCGGTGGTGGTCGGGATGGCACGCAGCGCGGTCGTCTCCTCGGGCGCACCGAAGTAGAGGTACTCGTCGGCGCCTGGAGCCAGGAAGCAGGACACGTCCGGCCGGGCCGGGCCGGTGCGGGCGAACACCGTGTGGAAGTGCGCCCGCCCGCCGTGCGCGACGGCGAACTGGGTGCCCTGGAGCAGATGCCCGCCCCGGGTGCGCTCGGCTCGGCAGGTGACCGCCGAGGGGTCGGCGCCGACCTGCGGCTCGGACCGGCTGCCGCCACCGGTCAACGCGCCGTCGAGCATGCCGGGCAGCCACTGTTCGCGCTGCGCGTGGGTGCCGTGCACGGCGGTCGGCAGGCAGGCCAGCGTGTGCACGTCCACGGCGCCGGCCACCGCCACCCAGTACGCCGCGAGTTCCTCCAGCACCTGGAGGTAGACCTCGTACGGCCGGCCGCCGCCCCCGTATGGCACCGGGTAGGGCAGGCCGGACAGGCCGGCCCGGCCCAGCGCGGCGAACAGGCCGGTGGGATAACTCGCGTCGGCCTCGCACCCGGTGACCCGGGACGCGAGTTCCCGGTCCGCGAAGGCCCGGGTCCGGGCGATCAGGTCGTGGGCTTCGTCGGTGGGGAGCAGACGATCGACGGGCACGAGGCATCCCTGGGGTGGACGGGCGGGCCGGGAAGGAGGCCCGGGACACCTGGTGCCGCGGCCGGGGACGGCTCCCGAATCGGCGGCGCGGACCCGCCGGACCGAGGCCGGGGGATACCAGGACACCTGCGCACGGTAGGTGCCCGGCCGGGGGTCCGGGATCGTCCGGCGCGACAAAGCCGAGCCGCGTTCTTCGTCGCGGGCCACCTATGGCCTCACCCACATGTCGGTCGGGAAGGGATCCGGTGGTGGGCGGTCGATCCGGAAGTTCCGCGGGCCGGTCGTGGCTTTGGTGCCCGCTGACGGAAAGTGTCGACAGCATTGGTCATTCGGACGAAGAACCCGGTGCGTGGCGCGGCCTAGCGTCGCTCACACACCAACCGGAAGGACGCGATATGAGCGCCGAGCTGCACACCCGTGCCGTCGTGGCGGACACGCACAACGATCTCCTGATGGCAGTGGTGGAACGACCACCGGGAAGGTGGGCGAGTTTCTTCCGAGAGCAGTGGTTGCCCCAGTTGCGTGAGGGCGGGGTGGACATCCAGGTGCTGCCGGTATTCGTGGACGACCAGTTCCGCCCGGAGGGCGCGCTGCGCCGCACGCTGCGCATGGTGGAGTGTGCGCACGCGATCGCCGAGGGCAACCCGGACGCGGTCCGGCTGTGCCTGACCGGCGCGGACATCGACGCGGCGCTGGCCGAGGGCCTGATCGCGCTGGTGCTCGCGTTGGAGAGCGCGCCCGGGGTGGACGCCGACCTGGAGCTGTTCCGCACGCTGTACCGACTGGGCGTACGGGTCGCCTCGATCGCGCACTGGGGTCGGTCCGCACTGGGCGACGGCAGCGGCGAGGACGCCACCGGCAGCCGGCTCACCCACGCCGGCGTCGAGGCGCTGCGCGAGATGGAACGACTCGGCATCGTGTTCGACATCTCCCACCTGGGGGCGGTCGGTGTGGCGCACGTGCTGGAGCAGGCCACCCGCCCGCTGATCGCCACCCACTCCGGCGCGCGGGCGCTGTGCGATCACCACCGCAACCTGACCGACGAGCAGATCCGGGGCGTGGCCGCGACGGGCGGCGTCGTGTGCGTCAACTTCGTGCCCGACTTCCTGTCCGCCGACCGGTCGAAGCAGACCATCGACGGGCTCGTCGACCACATCGAACACATCATCTCCCTGGTGGGCGTCGAACACGTCGGGATCGGCCCCGACTTCCTGCGCGAAGTGCTCGCGGACATCACTCCGCCGTGCTGCGAGGGCGCCGACTACACCGGCGTGGACATCGCCGCCGAACTGCCCGGGTTGAACGGCCCGGCCGAACTGCCCGCGCTCACCGAGGTACTGGTGCGGCGCGGACTGGGTGAGAAGGAGATCATGGCGATCCTCGGCGGCAATGTACAGAGGTTGTTCCGCGCAGAGTTGGGCCTGGCCCGATGACCGGCACGACGGTCGGTTCGGCCGCGGGTGCGATCCCGTTCGACACCGACGCGATGCTGGCCGACCTGGCCGAGCTGGTGCTATGCGAGTCGTTCTCCGCCGATCTGGCCGCGGTCGCGCGCAGCGCGGAGGTGGTCGCGGCCCAGGGTGCGCGCCATCTCGGCGTGCAACCGCGCCGGATCGTGTTGGACGGAGTGACCCACCTCCAGTGGACGTTCGGCACCCCGCGCGTCCTGCTGGTCGGGCACCACGACACGGTGTGGCCGATGGGCTCGTTGGCCACCCACCCGTGGTCGGTGCTGGACGGGATCGCTCGTGGCCCGGGGGTCTTCGACATGAAGGCCGGCCTGGTCCAGATGTTCCACGCGCTCGCCTCGTTGCGGTCGCTGGAGGGAATCTCGGTGCTGATCACCGGCGACGAGGAGGTCGGCTCGACCACCTCGCGCGCCCTGATCGAGGACTCCGCGCGCGGTTGTGTGGCGACCTTCGTGCTGGAGGCGTCCGCCGACGGCGGGGCGCTCAAGACCGGGCGCAAGGGCGGCTCGATGTACGAGCTGATCGTGCACGGCAAGGCCGCACACGCGGGCCTGGAGCCGGAGAAGGGCGTGAACGCGGCGATCGAGGCCGCCCACCTGGTGCTCGCGCTCGACGCCCTGCCGGACCTGGTGGACGAGGGCGGCTCGGACGGTTGGCGGACCACCGTGACCCCCACCGTGGTCGCGGCCGGCGCGGTGACCAACACCGTCCCCGATCGGGCCCAGGTGACCGTGGACGTACGGGTGCCCACGATCAAGGCCCAGGAGCGGGTGGACGAGTTGATCCGCGGCCTGACCGCGACCGTGCCCGGCGCCCGGATCGAGGTGCTCGGCGGCGCCAACCGCCCGCCGCTGGAGGAGAGTTCCTCCAGTGCGCTGTTCGACCTGGCCGATCGGGTCGCGAGCGGCAGCGGCCTGCCGCCGCTGCGCGCCGCGGCGGTCGGCGGCGCCTCCGACGGCAACTTCACCGCCGGCATCGGCTGCCCGACCCTGGACGGGCTCGGCGCGGTCGGCGGCGGTGCGCACGCCGACCACGAGCACGTGATCGTGGCCGAGTTGGCACCGCGCACGCTGCTGCTCGCCGGCCTGATCGAGGCCGTGCGATGAGCGCCGTGGTTATTCGCGAGTTGCACGAACTCGACGAGATCGAGGAAGCGTTCCGCCTGTTCTGCGAGATCTGGGGAACCGGACCGGGCAACGCGCCGATGTCCGTCGAACAGATGCGCGCCCTGTCGCACGCCGGGAACTACGTCGCCGGGGCCTACCTGGACGGGCGCATCACCGGCGCCACCGTCGGGTTCTTCGGCGCGCCCACCGCCCGCACGTTGCACTCGCACATCACCGGCGCCCGCGCCGGTCACGCGGCCGGCTTCGCGCTCAAGGTGCACCAGCGCAACTGGGCACTGGCGCGCGGCGTGGCCCGGATCACCTGGACCTACGATCCGCTGATCCGGCGCAACGCCCACTTCAACGTGACCAAGCTGGGCGGTCGCCCGGACGGCTACCTGCCCAACTTCTACGGCTCGGTGGACGACGCGATCAACGGCGGCACCGACACCGACCGCGCCATGGTGGTCTGGGACCTGGCCGCTCCCCGGGTGATCGCGGCGGTGAACGGTACGCCGACCCCGGTCGCGGTGCCGGCGGACGCGGTGACCGCGCTCGCCATCCGGGACGAACGGCCGCTGCTGGGCCGCACCGACGCCGAGTACCTGCTCGTCGAGGTGCCCCCGGACATCGAGACACTGCGCCGCACCGACCCCGGGGCCGCCAAGGAGTGGCGGCTCGCCCTGCGCGAGGTGTTCGGCGGACTGCTCGCCGACGGTGCCCGGGTGATCGGCTTCCAGGACAAGTCCCGCTACATCCTCACGCGCGCCGACTCCGCGTGATCCCCGCTCGACCCTCGAACAGGAGCTCAGCCACCATGAAGATCACCGGTATCGAACTGCGCCGGATCGCGATGCCGTTGCGCGCGCCGTTCCGCACCTCCTTCGGCGTCGAGACCGCCCGCGACATCCTGCTGCTGCGCGTGGTCACGCCGGAGGCGGAGGGCTGGGGCGAGTGCGTCGCGATGTCCGACCCGCTGTACAACTCGGAGTACGTGGACGGCGCGGTCGACGTGCTCAAGCGCTTCCTGATCCCGGCACTGCCCGAACGGGTGGACGCGCTGTCGGTCAAGCGCGCACTGAAGCCGTTCAAGGGCCACAAGATGGCCAAGGCGGCCCTGGAGACGGGCGTGCTGGACGCGCAACTGCGCACCTCCGAGCAGTCGTTCGGCTCGTTCCTGGGCGCCTCCCGAGACCGCGTGCCGTGCGGGGTGTCCGTGGGCATCATGGACTCGATTCCTGAACTGCTGGACCTGGTCGGAGAGTTCGTCGACGAGGGCTATGTGCGGATCAAGCTGAAGATCGAGCCGAACTGGGACGTGGCGCCGGTGCGCGCGGTGCGCGAGCGCTTCGGTGACGACCTGCTCTTGCAGGTGGACGCGAATGCCGCGTACACGCTGGCCGACGCGCGCCAGCTCGCCAAGCTGGACGCGTTCGACCTGCTGCTGATCGAGCAGCCGCTGGCCGACGACGACCTGGTCCAGCACGCCCAGTTGGCCAAGCAGATGCGGACCCCGATCTGCCTGGACGAGTCGATCGAGTCGGTCGAGGACGCCGCGGCGGCGATCACCCTGGGCTCCGCGTCGATCATCAACATCAAGCCCGGGCGGGTCGGCGGCTACCTGGAGGCCAAGGCGATCCACGACCTGTGCGTGGCGCACGGCGTACCGGTATGGTGCGGCGGCATGTTGGAGACCGGCCTGGGGCGGGCCGCCAACGTGGCCCTGGCCGCGCTGCCCGGCTTCGTGCTGCCGGGCGACACCTCCGCGTCGCGCCGCTACTACGCGACCGACATCACCACGCCGTTCGAACTCGCCGACGGCCACCTCGACGTGCCCACCGGTCCCGGTCTGGGCATCGACCCGATCGTCGACATCCTGGACTCGGTGACCACGTCCAGCGAGTGGATCAAGCTCTGAGCAGCCCGACCCGATCCGCAGCCGGCTCCCGAAC